>CADBMY010000203.1 GCA_902795905.1 uncultured Erysipelotrichaceae bacterium | reverse complement strand
TCCCCGCGCCAGGTCAGATAATCACGCAGTCCCGTATTCTTCATTGCTGTACTCCGTCAACGTCATTCTATCACGATAAAGAAAAACAGAGTCCGCAAACTCTGTCTGTATGCTTACTGATGATCCCAGGCAAAGCCCTTCCAGGCCGGTTCACCGGTATACTCCAGAGGTTCTTCCGCACCGGAAAGAACTCTGAGGGCTGCCATCGCCATCGCACTCATCTCCACTTCTCCGGGATAGATATACACCGGGGCGATCCATTCACAGTATTCCCTGATCATATCTCCGACATCTGCGAACCGCATCAGTCCTCCGGTCAGTACAATTCCGTCCGCTTTTCCCTTCAGAACTGCACTCATGGCCCCGATATACCGGCACACCTGATAGATCATGGCCTGCCAGACCATCTTCACCTCCGCATCGCCGTCTTCCAGGCGCTGATGCAGAAGATCGGAGTTGGATGTGCCGAAGTGACTGCTGAGACCACCTGCCTGCGAGCAGAGATCACGGATCTGCTTCGGACTTCTGTCAGACAATCTGTTCAGAACATCGGTAACCGCCATGTTGCCCATACGCGTAGGAGTAAACGGACCCTCCCCGCCGCCGGCATCGTTGCCGTCGATCATCCTGCCGTTCACATGCGCAGTAACGCTGATACCGCCGTCAATATGACATACGATCAGTCTGCTTTCCTCATACTTCACACCGAGGGAAGCACAGTGTCTGCGGGCTGTCTCCTTCAGATTCAGGGCATGTGAGATCGCCTTGCGGTAGATTCCCTTCACACCGGTGATGCGTGCCAGATCCTGCAGCTCATCCACGACCGGCGGATCGACCATCAGCACTTCACCGCCGTATTTCTTCTGTATCTCTGCGGCCATCTGCACACCCAGCATTGAACTGTGATAGAGACCGCCAACATAGTTTCTGGTGTCATCCAGCAGCTGTTCATTGACCCGGTATGTACCGCCGAGGATCGGCATACAGCCGCCTCCCCTGCCGACTGTCGCATCAACACCGGTAAGATCGATCCCGTGTTCCTGCAGAAAACTCTCCAGCACATGCATGCGGAAAGGCAGCTGATCGTTGATCGTCGGAAACTTCAGCAGTTCGCTGGAATCATGAAAAATATCATCGTTGAACAGTTCCGTACTGTCCTCGTATAATGCCAGTTTGGTCGATGTTGACCCGGGATTGATCACAAATATCTTTGCCATGTTATCTCTCGTCTGCCATTCTCTGGTACATCCTGTAGTAGTATTCTATGCACTCTCCGTTGAACGGATCCTTCTCATTCTCCATCATTGCCAGCAGTTCTTTCATCTGCTCATCAATGATACCGGTGATCGCCTCCGGATACTTCATCTGTTTTCTGTGCATCTCATACTCATTCTCATCGAGGATCTGATACGTATGATCGGGATAGAGCTTCACATCCAGATCGTAGTCGATATACTTTACAGCTTCCCCGTCATAGAGGCTCGGTGATGCCAGATTGCAGTAATAGTAGATACCGCCCTTGCGGATCATCGAGATCACGTTGAACCACCTGTTCTTCCAGAAGAAACATACTGCCGGTTCTCTGGTGATCCACTTTCTGCCGTCAGCTTCAATGACCCAGGCTTTATTGGTAATGATGATATATCTGTCTTCCGTCGCTTCCACGACAAAACCCTTGCACCAGGTACGGTGCAGCGATCCGTTATGTTTGAAGCTCTGGATATAAACTTCTGTTCCGGGTTCAGGTCTCACGTTACTCATTTTACTACTGCATAATAAAAACGCAAAAATGTATTTGCGTTTTTTTGTTTACCTGATATACGAACTGAGTCTCGGCACGATCAGCGGCATCAGTACAAGGCCCAGGATCATCGTCGGGATCATATACCAGGCGTTGTATGTAAAACTGCCCCACCAGGGTGTAGCCCAGTAGACATGACCGGCGATCACATGCAGGGCAAGACGGATCAGGTTGGTTACGGCAACACCTGTATAGAACTTTCCTTTTGTAGGAAACAGTGAGCTGAGTCCGTAGACACCGAAAGCAATCGGATATTCCATCAGGAACTGCAGGATGATCTGGAAGATGTTGAAACCATCGCTGTTCTGAACAACATAGATCTGTCCGGTCATGAACTGCAGTACGACCGAAAGAAGTGCTACCGCAAGACCTTTCTGCCAGCCCAGATGATACGATGCCAGGATCAGCGGGATCACACCCAGACCCAGCGTACCGCCGTTAGGCATCTTGAAGATCGGCAGCTGATTGCTCAGCCAGTCAAAGACGAAGAATAGTGCAAGATACATTGCCATGTATACAAGTTGTCTGATCGAATTCTGCTTTCCCATTAAAAAACACCTCCAATTTCGAGGCGTAAGGAATCTTGCCGGAACTCCCTACGCTAGCTTTACCTAGATCAGGTGATAAGGGTATTTCTCAGTGCCAAGCACACCCCTGTTCACAAGAATTATTATACACTTTCTGTTTCGTGATACAATACGTTCATGAGTATGATCAATGAAATGATTCGCGGTCTTCTGGAAGAACCGGATATGATCGCCGCACTGGGAAATGTCAGTGCATGCATCAACGAAGTATACGACAGACTGAACTGGGCAGGATTCTACCTGGTCAAAAACGGTGAGCTGGTGCTGGGACCGTTCCAGGGCAAAGTTGCCTGTACGCATATTGCCTTTGACAGCGGCGTGTGCGGTGCCTGCTACCGAGAGATAGCTGTTCAGCGGGTGGACAACGTCCATGAGAGACGGGATCACATCGCCTGTGATGCGGCCAGCTGCAGCGAGCTCTGTGTGCCCATCATCGTTAACGGACAGTGTGTAGCCGAGATCGATCTTGATTCTCCCGAGTACAGCAGATTTACCGAGACAGAAGAAAAAGAAATGCTTCAGGCTGCCTCCGATATTGCGGAAGCCTGGCTGAAGCATCAGTGGTAGTTATCTGTAGAAATCGTATATTGTTTCTTTTTCAAAATAGTGCATGGCTTCATCGATCGCTTCGTTGGCAGCGAAGAAGGTCGCTTTGCAGTCACCGATCATGGCCTCTTTCAGGAGGCCTTTACTTTCGAAGGCAGGACGGAACTTCTCGAAATCTGAACTGTCAAGATCAAGATCGAGATACTTTTTCCATTCCTTTGTGCCATCCGGTCTGCGGATGCTGGAAGCCTGAATATGGATCGGTCTTGCCTCTGTGCGGTATTCCGCAAGATGCAGACATGTACATGTGGTGAGATCCGTACCAAGCAGAAGCACATGCCCTTTTAATTCATATAATCTGGCTGTCGGTGATTCCTCCGCTAGCGGGAAATGCAGCGACTGGCGGTTGCACAGCAGCTTGGCATATCTCCCGTATGCGGCATATGACAGCGAAGGATGCGATGAACAGATCACACCGGGACGGTGGCGGAAGTTATCGGCGATATCGCCCATGCCCCGCAGATCCGTCATACCGACGTCATACGCAGGCATCTCTTCTCTGATCTGTTTCCAGAAAGCGGGATCCACCGGCGGCCTGACCCATGAACTCGGGTCGGTGTTGTCACCTGTCTGCACAGGCATCAGTATCGTACCGTCTTCCCCTACTGCTTCAAGCAGGGCATCAACGACCGTACGGGCACCGCCCAGAACAAAACCGAAAGAAGACAGCGAGGAATGTACCTCCAGGATCATGCCGGTCTCTACCCCCAGATCTCTCAGGGAACGGACGAGACTGTCCTTGGTTACAATATTCTGTACAACTTTCTTATTATCCATCGTATGCCTCTAATTCAAAACACGTCTTACCTGTTTCAGATGATCCGATAAACGGTGGATCATGTCTGTGATCTCCTGTTCATCGGCATTGCTGCGAAAAAGCAGTGCTTCGGCATCTGCGAGGCACTGTTTTACTTCAGGATAGGCAGAAAGATCCAGTTCGCGGGAAGCGAGGATCATCTGCTGCAGAATCAGCAGTTTATGCATATACTTTCCGAATGCGGAAACTATACCGCATACTGTACGTCAGCGAGGAACTTTGTCAGTTTCTCTTTCATTTCATTTTTGTCGGCAACTCTGTCGATACCGATCACGTAAGGCATCTTACCCTGCAGATCTTCGCACAGATCGCTCATCGTAATAACAAGATCACCGTCAAAATCGATCAGTGTATCCATATTTCCATGTACTGTTTTGATTGGGAGTGAATTCTCACTGATTACCTGATCTGCCTTAAGCTTTAAGAACATGCTCGATCCCATACCTGCCTTACAGCAGACCATTGCTTTATACCTCATAATGTCGTCCTCCCCTAACAATGCTGCAACAACTCTAATACTTTATCAGCGTCTTCAGCATTTGCCAAGTCCTCAATTACCTGAGGGTCTTCTAAAAGTGCAGCCAGCCGCCCAAGCATGTCCATATATTTGTCCCCTGCCTGTGCTGACATGCATATGACTACTTTCACCGGATCATTTGTCTTGTTGCCGAATTCCACCGGCGTCTCGAGGATCCCCACCGAGATCGCAGTCTGCAGTGCGCCTTTCTCTGCCCGGCCATGCGGCAGGGCCAGATGATCTGTCAATACGATATACGGTCCGTTCTCCTTGACGTTCAAAACCATATCATCTACATATTCACGCAGACATATGCCGTTTTGTACGAGAGGATCAGCAGACAGCCGTATAGCTTCTTCCCAGTTTTTTGCAGGTACATGGAGCTGTACCAGCTCTCGTGTAATAAAACTCTGTTCCATAACGACTCTTTACTGTATTTACTATACAACATAAATGTCAGACACGGGTCATTTTTTATCGTATAATATTCTCAAGGAGCTGATACGTATGAATATTTATGAATCTGCCGAAGACTACCTTGAAGCTATACTGATGATCCAGGAACGAAAAGGAAACGTTCATTCCATTGATATTGCAGAAGAGAAAAACTTTAGTAAAGCCAGTGTCAGTATCGCGATGAAGAAGCTTCGCGAAAACGGATATATCTCCATGGATAAAGACGGTACGATCCATCTCCTGCCTCCCGGTGAAGAGATTGCCAGAAGAATATACGAGAGACATCAGCTGTTAACCAACTGGTTCATCCGCCTCGGTGTTGATGCCGAAACAGCTCAGGATGATGCCTGTCATATCGAACATGATCTCAGTGATGTGACATTCGAGAAGCTCAAGGAATTTATCCAGAACCTGCATTGAAAGTGAAAGACCTGGTAACAGGTCTTTTTCTTATTCAAGGACCGTGATCCTTCCCTCCACATGCGCATCCAGCTGCGGATGGGTCTGGAAGTACTCCTCGATGATATTGTTTA
>CADBMY010000202.1 GCA_902795905.1 uncultured Erysipelotrichaceae bacterium | reverse complement strand
GTAATACCAGCCGACACGGGAAATATTATCCGGATCATACCTGCCGATCTCAGTCAGTTCACTGCTCTGAAATACCTTTCCGTCCATCCCGGGATTCTGGTACCAGAACCCCTTCTCACCACCTGCGATCTCAGGGGCTACGCGGTAGTAGTATGTCAGAGTGCCTTTTGTGTTCGGCGCGACAGTAGAGAACAGCTTTTCTGTTTTGGCTATATGCGCATCAAGATCATCCTCTTCATCGAGGTCATTCTGCGCATAGTTGGCAACAGTATCCACCGACTGTTCGATACTGCTGAAATAGTTGTCAAGGGACTCCTGCTTTTCGGAGCATACCAGTCTGAGAGTATCATCAGTCCTCGCGCTTATATATCTGACCACAGGAAAACAGAAGATCATAATAGTTGCCAGTACACTTATTATGACCGCAAAGGTTGTCAGATATGTAAAACGCGATCTGATAGATCTCATATTATGCTTCTGTTACTCCCCTGTTACCGGCTTGACATCTTCCAGTCCTGCATATGCCCAGTCGATAGTGATGTTGAAAAATGAAAGCGTAAGGTCACTTACCCTTGGATTCAGCATGTAATACTTATCCTTGGCCTGAAGCGGTATGAGTGCACCTTCTGCAAGAAGAAGTATCTCTGCATTGTTCAGCATATCCATGCGCACCTCAGGATCTGTTTCGGTGACAGAAGCATCAAGCAGAGCATCAAAATCCTCATTGGAGTATTGATTGTATGATGTATTGTCACTTCTCCATAATTCAAGATACGTGTATGGATCATTGTAATCCGGTATCCAGCCTCCGAATCCGATCTCATAGTCACCTGAAGGGTAAATAGTACTGTATATGTCGGTATGATCTTCCGGTCTGATCTTGATGTGGATACCGAGAACAGATTCCCACTGAGACTTCAGTTCTTCGGCGATCCGGAGTTCTGCGTCTCTGTCAATCGTAACCATTTCAACGGTTATATCATCAGGAGAAGCTATCTCCATCTGCTCCATTGAATTTTCAAGGCAGGATCTTGCCAGATCGATATCACCCTCCATAGGGAATGCATACATGTCCACATTGTAAGCTTCGCCATACGTGACACCTTCTTTTCCGCTGAGTCCCGGGAAGACAAGTCCGTTATACGGCTTATACGCATCATCATTGGCATTATGGTTGTACAGTTTTCTGTTGAGAGCGTAATTCAGAGCAAGTCTGAACTCTGTGTTGGCAAGGACCTTGTTGTCACTTTTGTCATTGATGTAGCAGAAATCCACATTTCCGTTAAGATAGTGGTTAACATTCTTTTCATTCTTGTATTCGTTTACAGCATCATTAGGAAGATACGCAAAATCCAGTTCTCCATTTTCGAACATTTCGACCTGTTCATGCTCATCTTTCGTATACTTCACTTCAGCTGCATCTATCCTGATATTCTCTGCATCCCAGAATTCGGGATTTTTCTTAAATGACCAGCTGTTTTCAGTAACTTCAGAGAAGACAAAAGGTCCGGAGTAGACATTTGTCTCTGCTGAGGTGGCAAAATCCTTGCCGTACTTTTCAACATAATCCCTGCGCAGAGGTGCGAAACTCGGCTGATTGCCGATGTAACTGATAAAGTAAGCTGTTGGATTTACCAGAGTTACCTCGACGGTCTTATCATCAAGAGCCTTGATTCCCAGAGTTTCAGGATCTGCCCCCTCAAGATTGATTTCCTTGCCGTTCCGGACCATCCAGACTGCAAAAGCATAAGAGCTCCCGGTCTCAGGATCCGCGAGCCTTCTCCAGCTGTAGACAAAGTCATCTGCAGTTATCGGCTTGCCGTCACTCCACTTTGCATCTCTCAGATGGAATGTATATACAAGTCCGTCATCCGAAACATCCCAGCTCTCAGCTATGCCCGGTGATACGTTGCCGCCGGTAGTTCTCGTAAGGCCTTCTGTTACAGGGTGCTGCAGCTCATTGTCAGTAAGGCTGTTACACATCGTCGGATCCAGAGTGGTCGGAAGTGTAGTGACCGCATACCTGAATGTGTTATTCGCAGACGACTTCACAGAGGATTCCGAGCAGGATGCAAAAGTGCAGATCATCATTGCTGAAATCATTAACAATGCCAGCAGTTTCTTTCTCATGGTTTTCTCCTTGCCAAAGTAACCTTTTATTGATTTTAGCGCCTTTTTGTCAGCAGCTCAATAAAGACAATAAAAAAAGAGGGGAACCGTAGGTGAGAATCCTCTCTGTAAATAAAAAACTGCGCGTCAGCGCAGTTACTGGTGCGGATGAAAGGATTCGAACCTTCACGATGTTACTCACACGGACCTGAACCGTGCGCGTCTGCCAATTCCGCCACATCCGC
>CADBMY010000201.1 GCA_902795905.1 uncultured Erysipelotrichaceae bacterium | reverse complement strand
GCACCGACACCGCGGATCTCCTCGATCTCCACTCTGGTGATCGGCTGCTTGTAGGCAATGATCGCCAGTGTCTCAAGAGCTGCCTGGGACAGTGTCGCCTGCTTATTCATCTGAAACAGTTTCTTGGCATAATCATGTACGATCGCCTTTGACAGGAAACGATATGTACCGCCGTAATTGGCGATCTCTATGCCGCGGTTATCATCCGAAGCATATTCCTTCATCAGATCATCAAAGAGGATCTCCACTCTCTCCCTGGATATCTCAAGAGCACTCATGGCCTGTTCTACCGTGATACCGTCATCACCGACGATGAACAGCAATCCTTCCAGGATGGCCTTGGCATGTCCGGTCTCGAGCGGCATCTCCATCTGCAGCGGATAGTCCAGATAATGTCTTTCTTCGGTATTTTCTTCGTTTGTCTTTTCTTCATCAAGCATAGTTTACAGTCCCTCTGGAAAACCAGATCGTTTCATCTTCATCTACGGTAAAGACAAGTGTATGCTGGCGGGCAAGATCCAGCACAGCCAGAAATGTTGCAATAAACATCGGCAGATCGTGACAGTCTTCCAGCAGTGCTTCAAAGCGGAATGTGTGCGGAAGCTTATCCAGACGGGCTCTGATCTCCAGCTCCCTGTCTTCCATCGATATCTCTCTTGCCGTATATTTTGTCTCGATCGGCCTGCTCAGATGCGCTCTCAGCAGTACCCTGCGCATCGCCCTCATCAGTTCATACGGATTGCCTTCATAGTGCTGATCATCATCGCTGCGCATCCACTGTTCAGCTTCCTGCGACTGCGGTTTAGACATCAGCATCTGTCTTTCCCCGTACATCTCGTTTAAAGCAGCCGATACTTCCTTGAACTGCTGATACTCAAGCAGTCTCCTGACCAGTCTGTCCTTCGGATCTTCTTCGTACTCATCATCCAGTTCGCTCGTATCCTTGGGCAACAGTTTCTTCGACTTGTATTCGATCAGTTCCGCAAGCTCCACCAGATATTCACTGGCCACCTCCAGATGCAGCTGCTGCATCGTATTCAGGTATGCAATATACTGATCCGTCAGGATATTCACATCCAGATCAAAGAGATCAAGTTCCTTTTCCTTGATCAGATGAAGCATAAGATCCAGCGGTCCGTCAAACTGTTCTATGGTTACCTTAAACTCTTCCATATCATATGGATTATACCAAAAAGAGAGACGCTTAACCACCGCATCTTTACATAATAAGGGCATACTCTGCTGTATGCCCTGTTTATCAGTTAGCGACAATATTGACGATCTTGCCGGGAACGACAATGACCTTGCGGATCTGCTTGCCTTCCGTAAACTGTCTGACACTTTCCGCTGCCAGTGCCAGTTTCTCCAGTTCTTCTTTGGACGCGTCCTTAGCTGCTTCGAACTTGCCGCGCATCTTGCCGTTGACCTGAACAACGATCGTTGTCGTCTCCAGGACAAGCTTGGCAGGATCATACTTTGGCCATTCCGCATATGCCAGTGTATCAGCTCCGGTATAGTGCTGATAGATCTCTTCGCACATGTGCGGCGCAAACGGGCTCAGGATTTTGATGAAGTTGATGATCATATCACGGTTAACCTTCTCGGCATGATAGCACTCGTTGATAAAGATCATCATCTGGCTGATTGCCGTATTGAAGTTCAGTGAATCAATATCTTCCGAGACCTTCTTGACCGTAAAGTTATATACATAATCGAGAGCAGGTGTAGCCTCATCCGTGATCTTGTCGGACTCCATGCAGAGTCTCCAGACTCTTTCTATCCATTTGCGGGTACCTTCTACACCCTGCTCACTCCAGGGTTTGGAAGCCTCCAGAGGTCCCATGAACATCTCATACAGTCTCAGTGTGTCAGCACCGTATACATCGACGATATCGTTGGGATCAACAATATACTCAGGGAAACGTTTGCCCATCTTGATGCCGTTGGAACCGAGGATCATCCCCTGATGCACAAGCTTCTTAAACGGTTCCTTAACCGGTACGATACCCTTGTCATAGAGATAGTTGTTCCACATGCGGCTGTACAGCAGATGTCCGACCGCGTGCTCAGGACCGCCGACATAGAGATCGACCGGCATCCAGTGCTTCAGAAGCTCGGGATCAGCGATCGCATGATCGTTATGCGGATCGATATAGCGCAGGAAGTACCAGCTGGAACCGGCACTGCCCGGCATCGTGCTTGTTTCACGCTTTCCCTTGCGGCCGTTGACTTCTACGTTGACCCAGTCGGTGGCTTTTTCAAGCGGTGATGCCCCGGTCTTGGAAGGTTTGTAATCATCCAGCACAGGCAAGATCAGCGGCAGTTCATCTTCGGAAAGAGCGATCATCTCATCATTGTCAAAGTGAATGATCGGGATCGGTTCACCCCAGTATCTCTGTCTCGCAAAGATCCATTCTCTGATCCTGTAGTTGACCTTCTCCTGTCCGGCATGGTGTTCTTCCAGCCAGGCGATCATTTTGGCGATCGCATCTTCCTTGTTCAGACCGTTGAGCCACTCGGAATTGATATGCAGACCATCTTCCGTATATGCCTCTTTGGAGATATCGCCGCCTTCCAGTACCTGAATGATCTCAAGACCGAACTTCTTCGCAAACTCATAGTCTCTGGTATCGTGGGCAGGTACAGCCATGATCGCTCCGGTACCGTATGTTGCCAGGACATAGTCACTGATCCAGATCGGGATCTTCTTGTTGTTTACGGGATTAATGGCATAGGCACCGGTAAATACACCTGTCTTATCCTTGTTCAGTTCTGTTCTCTCAAGATCTGACTTGGCAGCACAGGCCTTTACATATGCCTCTACAGCTTCTTTCTGCTCGGGTGTGGTGATCTTCTCAACCAGTACATGTTCCGGTGCCAGCACGCAGTATGTAGCCCCAAACAGCGTATCTGCTCTGGTCGTAAAGACCGTAAATGTATCGTCATAGCCGTCTACCCGGAAGTTCACATGGGCACCGTAAGATCTGCCGATCCAGTTTCTCTGCATCTCCTTCGTGCTCTCAGGCCAGTCGACCTCTTCAAGACCTTCCAGCAGTCTGTCCGCATATTTGACGATATCGATGACCCACTGACGCATGTTCTTTCTGACAACAGGATATCCGCCGCGCTCACTCTTGCCGTCAATGACTTCATCATTTGCCAGCACGGTGCCGAGTTCCTCACACCAGTTGACCGGCATATCCACACATCTGGCATACCCGTCTTCAAACAGCAGTTTAAAGATATACTGCGTCCACTTGTAGAACGAAGGATCACAGGTGGAAACAGCCCTGTCCCAGTCGTAGGAGAAGCCGATATTCTTCAGCTGACCGGTAAAGATCTTAATGTTGTTCTTCGTAAAAATATCGGGATGATTGCCGGTAGAGATCGCATACTGCTCTGCGGGCAGACCGAAACTGTCAAAACCCATCGGATGCAGGACATTATAGCCTTCCATCCTCTTCTTGCGGGAGATGATATCGGTAGCCGTATATCCCTCCGGATGACCTACATGCAGACCGGCTCCGCTGGGATACGGAAACATATCCAGAGCATAGAACTTCGGTTTGGAGAAGTCCCATACATCTGTTTTGAAAGTCTTATTCTCTTCCCAGTAAGCTTTCCATTTCTTTTCGACACTCTTGTGATCGTATGCCATTTGTTTTCCTCCTGAAAAATAAAAGACGTCCGTCTAAGGACGCCTGTTAAGCGCGGTACCACCTTAGTTCACATTCCTGTGCACTTCACTGTCCCGTAACGCAGGATATGCGATCGCTCCTCTGCCGAGTTCGGTATGTTCACAGAACGGTTTACACCAGCCACCGTCTCTCTGCACTGCTACAGTACTTACTGCTGCAGAATCACCGCGATATAACAATTTTAACAATACGTTTTACCGATGTAAAGAAGTTTGCTCAGTACATCTTCTTCAGATCGGAAAGACTGGTGATCCTCTTTACCGGGTACGCGCAGCACCTCTTGCCATGGGGCCAGAACCATACCGCATCCATCCCCGCTTTCAGGGCCCCCTGTATATCATTGGAGAATGTATCTCCGACAAATACACAGTGCTCTTCCGGTACGCCCAGTCTTTCCGCTGCTCTGTGAAAGATCTCCGGATCGGGTTTGGCAACACCCTCCTTACCGCTGATCAGGATCGTATCAAACCACTTCTCAACACCTGTCTTCTGCAGTTTCATGCCCTGACCGAGTGCACTGCCGTTGGTGATGATACCCAGCTTGTACCTTCCGTGCAGATAGGACAGTACATCTATCGTATCCTCAAAGAGTTCATAGTACTTGTAGAAATGATCATTCCAGTATTCATTCAGATCAAACTCAAGATGTATACCGTATTTTCTCTCCAGGAGATTCTGTACATCTCTCTTATTCGCATTACCGTGCTGTTCAACGATCAGACAGTCCTGGATAACGCACTCTGCCGTCACTGCATCCATTTCCGCAAGATACGCACCAAGCAGTCCCCTGTAATACCGGTAAGCAGATACCTCACGGTCACCCAGGGTATCATCAAAATCAAACAATATAGCGTCCATAGTCTCTCCTGTAAACATCTTTTACATTGTATACGAAGATATCCGGATTACACAGTACTTTATACAGGAAAACAAAAAAGGATCCCGCAGGATCCTCTTTATGTGACTAGATAACAAAGTCTCCGTGTTCCATGACAGTGATCTCCTTACCGTCATGTGTGATACCGACAACTTTGATCTCATCGGAACCGATCATGAAGTCATTGTGACTTACCGAGAAGTTTACACCTCTGCCGATCAGCTCTTCTTTTGTCATCTCGGTACCGTTC
>CADBMY010000200.1 GCA_902795905.1 uncultured Erysipelotrichaceae bacterium | reverse complement strand
ATGATCGTTGTGCATACCAGCACATCCAGTTCCCGGCGCGTAAAGCTGACCATCACATCCTCGATCGCATCCCGGTCCATCTTGCCGTGGACGACGCCCACCCGTACATCGGCGACCATGCCCTGGATCTGTCTTGCGACCTGGTAGATCCGCTCAATATTGTTATACAGATAGAAGACTTGACCGCCGCGGGAGAGCTCCTTCTCGACGGCATCTTTGATCAGGCCCGTATTGCGCTCAACAACATAGGTCTGCACATTGTAGCGATTGGCAGGCGGTGTATCCAGCTGTGACAGCTGACGGATACCAATTAGCGACATCTGCAGGGTACGCGGTATAGGTGTGGCACTGAGGGTCAATACATCGATACCATTCTTCAGTTCCTTGATCTTCTCCTTGTGTTCAACCCCGAAGCGCTGTTCCTCGTCAACGACCAGCAGGCCGAGATCCTTGAACTCCACATCCGCAGACAGGATCCTGTGGGTACCGATCAGGATATCCACCTTGCCATCACGCACGCCTTTCAGTGTATCGCGCACACCGGCCGGGGTCACGAAACGGTCCAGAACACGGATCGTTACCGGATACTCACGGAATCTTCCGGCAAAAGTCTTGGCATGCTGCTCAGCCAGGATCGTTGTCGGACAGAGCACTGCCACCTGCTTGTTGTCGTTTACCGCCTTGAAGGCAGCCTGCACAGCGATCTCTGTCTTGCCGAAGCCGACATCTCCGCAGATCAGACGGTCCATCGGCTTGGTGCTTTCCATATCCCGGCGGATATCCTCCATGGCCTTCTCCTGGTCCGGGGTCAGTTCATGATCAAAGGACTGCGCAAACCGCCTGTGCTCTTCGGTATCGGGAGAGAACGCAAAGCCGATATTCTCTTCTCTTGATGCATACAGCCGGACCAGACGTTCGGCAATATGTGTCACATTCTCTTCAAGACGCTGTTTTGTCTTCGTCCATTCATCACTGCCCAGCTTGTTCAGCTTCGGCACAACACCCTCTCTGGATACGTATTTGCGCACGAGCCGGAACTGTTCGAGAGGCACCAGCAATTGAGCATTGCCGCGGTAGACGATCTTCAGGTAATCCAGTTTGGTATTGTTGATCGTTCTTGTCTCAATACCCATGTACTGACCGACACCATGTGTCGCATGGACGATGTAGTCCCCGATCTCCAGATCCTCATGACTGCGGATGACCTGTGCTTTGCGGAACTTGTTTTCATATCTGCCGCTGTGCCGGTTTACCTCAAACAGTTCTCTGCCGGTAACCACACGCAGATTGCCTGTATCGTACTCAAAGCCCTGAGCCAGCGGATATGCACACAGTGTAATTCCTGTATTTAACTGTCCTTCCTTATATATATTATAGGGTACGTTCTCATCTATGCATGTATTGACTACACGTTCGATCTCACTCTCATGCAGGGCAAATAAACTGCGTCTGCCATCATTCAGGATACGCAGCTTGACTGCCAGAGGTTCATTCGGCACATGCAGTTCATGGATACCCGAGATATCCTCCGCAAACGGATCTTCCCTGACCATGGATCTGCGCATCGTCATCCGGTGCCAGTCATGCCAGAGCGTAAACTTCGGCAGCAGCTTCTTCTCCTGCACCATCTCCTGTATATATGCGGTCGTCTCTTCAAGCAGGTGCTTACAGCTCTCTTCGACGGCGTCCTCATCACTGACAATGATCAGCGGATCATCCATGTAGTCCCAGAGACCGTATACCTTGTTTACAAGTGCCATATACGGATAAAGTCTGGTCTCACGGATACGGCTGCGGATCAGCTCCAGATCGGACTGAAAGGATGACTCCAGCATTACATCCGGCTTCTCTTCCAGTAACTCTGTACCCTTCTTTTCTATCTCTTCAACCTGTTCGTCAGTGAACAGCACAGTATTGGCAGGAACGATCCTGACCTCTTTCAGCGTTTCTGTTGTCTTCTGGGTATCAACATCAAAACTGCGTATACTGTCAACCTCATCATCGAAGAATTCGATCCTGACCGGCTGCTCACAGTTGATCGAGAAGACATCCACAATACCGCCTCTTGCCGCAAAGCTCAGCGGCTGATCGATATGCGAAGTCCGGAAGTACCCTCCCATTCTTAGTCTCCTCTTCAGCATTTCCATATTCAGCCTGTCACCGACACGGATCGTAATACAGCTGTCTTCGAAATCCTTCGGCGCCGGCAGGAAGCGCAGGAAGCCGGTCGGACTCGTGATCACGACCTGTGCAGGATCCTCGATCAAAGATGCCAGTGTCTCTACCTGGTTGGCCATCATCTCCGGGGATGACGCAATTGCCTCTACTCGCAGTGACTCATCAACGCCGAAAAGCGCACATTCCTTTTCAGACAGGAGGGTCGACATCCTGTCGTAGAGTCTCTGTGCGTTATATAAGCTGTTCTTGATGACGATGACCGGTCTCTTCTTCTGT
>CADBMY010000199.1 GCA_902795905.1 uncultured Erysipelotrichaceae bacterium | reverse complement strand
TACAGTCTGCTGAAGGAACTGCCGGAGCCGATGGATGCGGAGAGAGCGATCAGAACAGCTGCCAACAAAACAGATTACGAAGACTTCACGATGGCTGACGGACAGCTTGTCTATGTGGATATCGATACGGATGAATACAGTCTGACTCATGATAAGAGAGAGGTAAGAAGGACTGTATCCCTGCCGGCATGGCTGGATGAAAGGGCAGAAGAAGAGGGTATCGATCTTTCCCTGTTTCTGCAGGAAGCACTGATCGAAAAAGTGGGGCCGAAGCAGCACTGATGTACCCTATTCACGGATAATCTGCTATGATTTCATAGATAGTTCGGATGTAGGCGTATATCTGAACTGCGGAGGTATTTGTGGTCTTTTCTTCCCTGATCTTTACATTTCTGTTTCTGCCGGCAGTGATCCTGTTTTATGGTATTGCACCGCGGTTTCTGAAGAACTATATACTGTTTGCCGCAAGTATTCTGTTCTACGCATACGGAGAGCCGCGGTTTGTTTTTATCATGCTGGGGTCGGTCATCATCAACTACCTGACAGGACTGGGAATCGGATATACACGAAACAGAATACTGAAGAGAGTGCTGATGATCCTTTCCGTGATCATCGATATCGGTATCCTGTTTATCTATAAGTATCTGAACTTCTTTACAGGCAGAGAGATCATACACAGCGGACTGCCGATCGGGATCTCTTTCTATACGTTCCAGATCCTTTCCTATGTGATCGATGTCTATACCGGCAGAGTAAAAGCACAGAAGAACCTGTTTACTTTAGCCCTGTATATCTCGTTCTTTCCGCAGCTGATCGCCGGTCCGATCGTACGCTATACCGATATTGAAAAACAGATCATGACAGACCGGAAGGTGACGATCGATGACTTCGGGGATGGTGCTCTGCGGTACACGCAGGGATTTCTGAAGAAGGTGCTGATCGCCAACAATGTGTCGCTGATCGCTGAGAAGGTATTTACCGGTACGGATATGGGAAGTGCAGCTCTGTGGGTTGGTGCTATGGCATATGCTGTGCAGATCTACTTTGACTTCTCCGGGTATTCCGACATGGCGATCGGTCTTGGCCGGATGTTTGGTTTCCGCTTCCGGGAGAACTTCAATTTACCGTATACAGCTTCATCCATCACGGATTTCTGGAGACGCTGGCATATCTCATTGTCTTCGTGGTTCCGTGATTATGTGTATATTCCGCTTGGCGGTTCCAGAGTATCCGCACCGAGGCATATCCTGAATCTGTTTATCGTCTGGAGTCTTACAGGACTCTGGCATGGCGCTAACTATACATTCATTGCCTGGGGCTTTTCCTACTTTGTCTTACTGACCCTGGAGAAATACCTGATACGTCCGGAAAAGCGCGGTACTGTCTTCTCAGTTTTCTACAGGATCTTTACGCTGGTATGTGTACTGCTGCTGTGGGTGGTGTTCAATTCACCGTCTCTTGGCTTTGCGGGCAGTTATATCACCGGCATGTTCGGTATCGGCAGGGCATGGCAGTTTGCGGAAGCACTTTCGCTTGTGCGGGGGAAGATGCTGTATCTTGTCTGTGGTCTGCTGCTAAGTACGGGATTGCCGCAGGATATCTTTGCGAAGCTGCAGAGACTGCGCATCAGCCGGTATCTGGAACCGTTTGTCATCACTGCTTCCGCGGCAGTGCTGATGATCTGGGCGGTATCCTTTCTGGCGGTAGGAACCCACAATCCGTTTATATATTTCAACTTCTAGGAGAATAACTGTGCGAAAAGGAACAAAACGTCTGTACTCTGCTGTCTTTCTGGTGATCCTGTTTGGTTTTGGGGGTGTTACGCTTTTCAACATGTGGAAGACATACCGTACAGGTACCGCTGTCAATGAACAGACAGATGAGAATATCTCAGCATTTGAGAATGACTATAATGCTGTCTTTGCGGGGAAGGAAAGACTTGTGGATCTCAACGGGGCTGCCGCATCTGCGGCCGGTGCGGAAGAGATGAACGGTGTCATTAAGCTTCGCAACGGACAGCTGACAGAG
>CADBMY010000198.1 GCA_902795905.1 uncultured Erysipelotrichaceae bacterium | reverse complement strand
GGTCTTGATTACTATACACATACTGTCTTTGAGGTCATCTCCACAAGACCGGAAAGCGGAGCACAGGCAACGATCTTCGGCGGCGGCAGATATGACCACCTGGTCGAGTACTTCGGCGGTCCTGAGCTCTCAGGCATGGGTTTTGCGATCGGTCTTGAAAGACTGCTGGCACTGGCCGGTGAAGATGGCTATGCCTTCCCGGAAAAGCCGCGTACGGATGTGTATGTGATCGGACTCGGCAATGTCGGCACTGCACCGCTGGCAATCGCCAAACAGGCCCGTGATGCCGGATATTCGGCGGTAGCCAACTTTGCGCAGAGATCACTGAAGGCACAGTTCAAGAGTGCCGACCGGCTGCACGCAAGATATATCGTCATTGCCGGTGAAGAAGAACTGAAAAACGGCACTGTAAATATCAAGGATACAGATGCGAAAACACAGGAGACCGTTGCCGTAAACGATCTCATCAAAACATTAAAGGAGAGAGAAAAGTAGTATGGAACGTACATGTGGAAACGGAACCCTGCGGATCAGTGATGCCGGCAGGGAAGTCACCCTGATCGGCTGGGTCGCCAGAAGACGCAACTTCGGCGCTCTCATATTTATCGATCTGCGTGACCGTTCGGGTATCGTACAGGTCGTCTTTGACGAGAAGACGGCTGAACTGGTAAAGGATGTCCGCAGTGAGTATATCCTGCAGGTTACCGGTACGGTTGAACAGAGAAAGGATCCCAACCCGAATCTGGCAACAGGTGAGATCGAAGTACAGGCTTCCGCGGTAAAGGTCATCAACAGTGCCCAGACACCGCCGATCACGATCGCCGATGATACCGATACACTTGAAGACACACGGCTGAAATACCGTTATCTGGATCTGCGCCGTCCGATCCTGCAGCAGTATATGATCCTGCGTCACAAGGTATGCATGATCGCCAGAAACACTCTGGATAAGAAGGGCTTTGTCGAGGTGGAAACACCGATCCTGGCCAGAAGCACACCGGAAGGTGCCCGTGACTATCTGGTTCCTTCCCGTATCTATAACGGTAAGTTCTGGGCGCTGCCGCAGTCTCCGCAGATCTATAAGCAGCTGTTAATGATCGGCGGTATGGAGAAATACTTCCAGATCGCGAGATGTTTCCGTGATGAAGACCTGCGTGCCGACCGTCAGCCGGAGTTCACCCAGATCGATATCGAGATGAGTTTTGTCGATGAGAATGATGTCTTTGGTGTTGTCGAAGACCTGATGAAGGATATCTTCAGGGGCACAAAGGATGTCGAACTCGAAGAACACTTTATCCGTATTCCTTACCGTGAGTGTATGGCGAAATACGGTTCCGATAAGCCGGATCTGCGTTTCGGCAATCCGATCCATGATGTATCCCATATCTTTGCCCATACCGGTTTCCAGGTCTTTGCCAAAACCCTGGAAGAGAAGGGCATGGTCGGGGCTCTGAAGTTTGAGAATGCGGCAGAGAAGTACAGCCGTAAGAGTCTTGATCAGCTGCAGGATTTCATCCGTCACGGCTTTAAGGCCAAGGCTCTGGCATACCTGAAGATGGAGAACGGTGAACTCAGCGGTTCGATCTTCAAGGTCCTGAGTGATGAAGAGAAACAGGCTCTGATCAATGAACTCGAGATCAAGGATCATGATCTGGTTCTGATCGTCGCTGATCAGCCTGCGGTTGCAGAGAGCAGCCTCGGCGCTCTGCGTGTACGTCTGGCCAGAGAACTCGGTATCATTCCCGAGGGTGTATACAAGTTCCTGTGGGTCACCGACTTCCCGATGTTTGAATACAGTGAGGAAGAGGGACGCTGGGTTGCGCAGCACCATCCGTTTACGGCCCCGAAGGCAGAAGATGTCGATAAGCTCTTCACTGATCCGGGCAATGTCTCCAGCCGTGCCTACGACCTCGTTCTGAACGGTTATGAACTGCTCAGCGGTTCTATCCGTATCCATGATCAGGATCTGCAGGCAAAGGTATTTGAAGCGATCGGCCTGACCATGGATCAAGCCAGGGCGCGCTTCGGTTTCTTCCTGGATGCCTTCAAGTACGGTACACCTCCGCACGGCGGTGTCGGCATCGGTCTTGAACGACTGATCATGGTTCTGGCAGGTACCGACAATATCCGCGATGTGGTGGCCTTCCCGACAACAAACAGTTCCCTGGATCTGATGAGCGATGCACCGAATGTGGTCGAGCAGAAACAGCTGGACGTTCTGGGTATCGAACTCAGCGAGAAAACAAAGAAAGCTATGCAGTAAGAAAGAGACCTGCTGTTATACAACGGCAGGCCTCTTTATGTCAAGACTGTACATTAGTGAATATGATGTTATGATTCAGTTACAGAGAGGCACACATATTTTTCCAACACATAGATATACGGGAGCGCTGACTGGACTGTATGGTGTTGAATACTCAGTACGGCTGAGGATCCTGAAATACAGCCAAGCACACCCACCTCTACATAAGAGGGAACATATCAACCTCTCTGTTTTTTTCTGCGTTTCTGGGGCAGTACGGAGCGGATAAACAGCGGAATAAACAGCAGTACAAGGACAACAAACAGGCTGTAGACAGCAACTGCTGCAGGGTTTTCACGAATGAAGCGGAACAGGGCACTGCGCATGCTTTCGGCAATATCGCGGTCAACCGTGAAGGCATGGCGGTACAGGGTATCGCTGTTGAGGCTGACACTGATCTCACCCAGGGGCATACCGGCTGTGCAGGGAGCCAGCAGGACTTCCGGCAGACCGTCATTGATCACGTACTCTTCGCCTTCGAAGAAGTCATAGAAGACATCATCGGGACAGAGAATGGTATATTCAATACGGCCGGCAGAATTGTTGATCTTATATGTACGCAGGATACTGTCTTTTTCCAGGATCGTGCGTCTCTCGACATTGTCTCGTAACCATGTACAGATCGTATTGGCATCGCGGATGGGACCGAGTTCCTGATTGCTCTGGGCAGTGACGGAGACGATGCGCATGCCGTTGATCTCGGCATAGGAGGCCAGACACCTTCCGGCCGGGATCGTATAGCCTGACTTACCGCCGATAAAGCCGTCGATATGCCTGCCGACGACGGCTCTCGACATCGAGTAGTATACGGTGGAGCTGAGCTTGATGCCGCGGGGATGGGAGACAACGGCTGTACCTGTGTATTCCGGGGTGTTGATGATCTCGCGGAACAGGGGATTCTCTGAGCAGTAGGCCATCAGTACGGCCATATCACGGCATGTGCTGTACTGGTCATCTTCATGCAGACCGGTAGGATTGGTAAAGTGGGTATGATCCATGCCGAGCTCTTCTGCCTTGCGGTTCATCAGTTCGACAAATGCCGGTGTACTGCCGCTGACAGCAATTGCCAGGGTATTGGCACAATCGGCGCCCGAGGGCAGCAGAGTCCCGTACAGAAGATCGAGCACGGTGGGACTGTCACCGGTCAGGTAGCCTGCCACGGAAGCATTGTTGCTGACGAAGCCGCCGATCATCGCTGTAGTCAGGGTGATCTTGCGGGATGTATCGGGCAGGTTCTCGATTGCCAGGATCGCCGTCATCATCTTTGTCATCGAGGCAGGGTAGATGCGGTCATCGGCACCCTTGTCGATGAATTCACGTCCTGTCTCCGGGTCATAGACAAATGCGTAGGGGCTGATCAGGGAAGGCGGTGCAGGTGTTTCTTCAGCTCTGACACCGGTAACCGGCACAGATATTAAAAAAAGGAACAGTGCCGCGAGTATCCTTTTCAGCTTTCGTTTCATCTGTAAATGCATGGTACAATTATAATGCAAGAAAACAGATTATGTCTTAATATTGCGTTAAAAACATAAACAGGGTAAAATTTTTAGGTAAATTAAGGTGGTGTAAATATATGTCAGTAGGGTTAACTTCATTATTATGGTTTATTGCCGGCGGTCTCGTCGGTGCAGCAATCAGTTTCTACTTTACCAGAAAGAACTTTGAGAAACAGCTGAAAGAGAATCCTCCGATCAATGAGAAGATGATCCGTGCGATGTTCCTGCAGATGGGCCGCAAACCCAGCGAGGCACAGATCAGACAGATCATGAAATCCATGAATCAGGGTCAGTAACACAAACAGGAATGCCCGGAAGAGCGTACTCTCTCAGGCATTCTTTTTATGTTGTTCGGCAGCGGGTTTTGAATCATATAAAAAATCCTAAATGGATATGTAATAATTTTCACTAATAGTCTATAATATAGGCGTCAAAACAGGAGGAAATATGACGACTCAAAAGAGAATTTTTGAGGCTATGGATGGTAATGCCGCAACAGCGCATTCCGCTTATGCGTTTACCGAAGTAGCCGGCATTTATCCCATCACGCCGTCTTCACCGATGGCCGAGAATGTTGATGAATGGTCCACACAGGGAAGAAAGAATGTATTCGGCGACAGAGTTAAGGTAGTCGAGATGCAGTCCGAGGGCGGCGCTGCCGGTGCTGTTCACGGTGCTCTGCAGGGCGGCTCGCTGGCGACGACATTTACAGCGTCCCAGGGTCTGTTACTGATGATCCCGAACCTTTACAAGCTCAGCGGTGAGCTTCTCCCCGGTGTTGTCCATGTTGCTGCACGTACACTTGCCAGCCACACACTGAGTATCTTCGGTGACCACCAGGATGTCTACGCCTGCCGTCAGACAGGTATGGTCATGATGTGTTCTCATTCCGTTCAGGACTGTATGGACCTCGCAGGTGTTGCTCACCTGATTGCCATTGACGGTTCCGTCGCAGTTATGCACTTCTTTGACGGTTTCCGTACATCTCATGAAATTCAGAAAGTTGAAGTCATGGACTATGACTTCCTGAAATCCCTGCTCCCGATGGACAAGGTTGAAGCATTCCGCGCCAAGGCACTGAATCCGCATGGAAACGCAGTCACAAGAGGCGGCTCTCAGAATGACGATATCTTCTTCCAGGCTCGTGAAGCTCAGAACGAACATTTTGAAAAGGTTCCTGATATCGCTGCAAAGTACTTCAAGGCTATCAGCGAGCATACAGGACGTGACTATGCTCCGTTTGTATACTACGGTGCTCCGGATGCTGACCGTGTCATCATCGCCATGGGTTCCGTTACAGATACGATCATGGAGACAGTTGATTCTCTGAATGCCAAGGGTGAGAAGGTTGGTCTGATCAAGGTTTATCTGTACCGTCCGTTCAGCACCAAGTATCTCGAGGCAGTTCTGCCTGAGACAGCTAAGAAGATCGCTGTTCTGGATCGTTCCAAGGAAATCGGTTCCAGAGAGCCTCTGTTCCTCGATGTTCAGAATGCTCTGCGCAAGCATAAGGATCTGACACTGATCGGCGGCCGTTACGGTCTGTCCAGTAAGGATACAAACCCGAGCCACATCGCCGGTGTCTATGCTGAACTTGCCAAGGAAGAACCGAAAGAAGAGTTCACGATCGGTATTAACGATGATGTTACACATCTGTCCCTTGAACCGGTTGATGTTGACGTTGTTTCCGATTACAGTTCCTGCCTGTTCTACGGTCTGGGTTCCGACGGTACAGTCGGTGCCAACAAGAGCACAGTTAAGATCATCGGTAATAATACTGATCTTTATGCACAGGCTTACTTCGCATATGACTCCAAGAAGGCAGGCGGTGTTACCCGTTCTCATCTGAGATTTGGTAAGAGCCCGATCCACAGCCCGTATTATATCGACAAGGCTGACTTCATTTCCTGCTCTCTTGACAGCTACTGCTTCAAGTTTGATATGGTCCGCAACCTGAAGGAAGGCGGAACATTCCTGCTGAACACAACATTCGGTGCTGATGAAGTTGAAGGTTATCTGCCTCCGAGAATGCTTGCAGGTCTCGCTAAGAAACATGCTAAGTTCTACATCATCGACGCAACGAAGCTTGCTATTCAGACACACATGGGCCGTCATACCAATACGATCCTGCAGTCTGCTTTCTTCGCTCTGAATGAGCAGATCATGCCGTATTCCACAGCTGTTGAACTGATGAAGGACAGCGCCCGTCATACATATGCTCGTAAGGGTGAAGATGTTGTTAAGAACAACTGTGATGCGATCGACACAGGTAAGTCCGGTCTCGTAGAAGTAACAGTTAAGCCTGAGTGGGCTGATCTGCAGTATCCTGATGCTCTGTTTGAAAAGACAGGTGATGAATACTTCGACAACAACCTGCAGAGAATCAATGCTCTCGAAGGTTATGATATGCCTGTTTCCAGCTTCATGAAGTATGGTGTTCTTGATGGATCCATTCCTGAGAACGTATCCTTCCGTGAGAAGAGAAACATTGCCGTTCAGGTTCCGGCCTGGGATTCTGCGAAGTGCGTAGAGTGCGGTAACTGTGCATATGTATGTCCTCATGCTACGATCCGTCCATTCCTGCTGACTCCGGAAGAAGTCGAGAAGGCTGCCGGTATTGCTGCTGAGAATGGTGCAGAGTGGTCTGTCAAGGATCCTACACCTGCTTATAAGGGTGCTAAGGAAGCTGGTTTATCCTACCGTATCCAGATCTCCCCGATGAACTGTGTAGGCTGCGGCGTATGTATTAAGGCCTGCCCGACAAAGGCTCTGACGGTTGCTGAGATCAATGATCAGGTGAACCAGGAACCTGTTGCTGATTACCTGTACAAGGGAACAGAATACAGAAGCGAATACGGAAATCCTAACACGGTTGCCGGTGTCTCTCTGTTAATGCCTTACTTTGAAGTCAGCGGATGCTGCCCTGGCTGTGGTGAAGCTCCTTACTATCGTTTAACTACTCAGTTATTCGGTAAGGATATGCTGGTTGCCAACGCTACAGGCTGCTCCATGATCTACTGCTCTGCCACACCGTCCACACCGTTCGTTACGGATAAGGACAACAATGGTGTTGCCTGGGCTAACTCCCTGTTCGAAGACAATGCTGAATACGGTTTCGGTATGGCTATCGCTCAGAGCTACAAGGAGGCTAAGATCCTGAAGCTCATCGAAGAGAACATGGACAAGGTTGAACCTGAGCTCAAGGCTGCATTCGAGAAGTATCTCGCTGCCGGTGACAACCGTGATGCACAGAGAGCTGTCAAGGATGAACTGGTTGCTGCTCTGAAGGCTTCTTCCAACGAAGGTGCTAAGGAACTGCTGGCTATGGAGAGAGATCTCGTTTCCAAGTC
>CADBMY010000197.1 GCA_902795905.1 uncultured Erysipelotrichaceae bacterium | reverse complement strand
TCTACGGTGCCTTCTGCCTGATCATGACCGATCTCCTGCTGGTATTGTCCTATCTGTATACAAATATCGGCCTGGCAACGGTATGTCACTTTTTCTATCCGGTGGCAGTCAGTCTGATCATGTACTTCCTGTTCGGCGAGAAGTTCAACCGCTTTACGGTCACAGCAGCGATCCTGACGATCACAGCACTTATCCTGCTGGCATACAGCAGCGGCATAGACTCATACAGGGGGATGTTCATTGCCTGGCTGTCCGGTATCTTCTGGGGCAGTTATGTGATCGCTCTGGAGAAATCCTCATACAAGGCTGTTCCTGAGCGTACGGTGATCCTTCTGACCAGGTTTGTCTCGACGGTGGCATTTCTGGGACTGGCGGCTCTGATGGGAAACTTCCGGATTCCTGCCGGCAGTGATCTTACGGCTGTATTTCTCGGGGCTGTTGTCTGTGTGTTCGGTGATCTTCTGACAGCCAGAGCGATCCGCCTTGCCGGGTCAACGACGATTGCCTTTGTGGCCCTGACAGAACCTGTTGTGGCTATTCTTACGGATTACATGTATTACGGTACGGTGCCTTCGTTTCTGCAGTGTATCGGATACGGAATGATGCTGGTATCGATCATTGTGATCAGTATCGGCAGACTGCAGAAATAAGCCTGGATATCAAAAGGCCCTCTTCGGAGGACCTTTGTCAGTTCTTGGGTCTGTATGGTGCTGTACTGCCTCGTTCAATCAGGGTTGGTTCAATGCTTTCCGCCTGTATGGGCACCCCGCTGTAATTGCGTATCAGATTCACAGACTTGCGAGCAATCCTGTCAAAATGACTGGAAATGGAAGTGATCGGCAGATCCAGGGAATCAACGATACCGCCCACACCGTAAGCGACCAGTGAGATATCCTCGGGCATATGCAGGTGGTTACTTCCAAGCTGTCTTACGGCACCGAAGGTGATCGTATCGGAAATGGTGATCACAGCACTGATCTCTTCGTCGAGAAGCTGTTTCAGTCCGGCTGAACCGGTCGTGATCTGGTAAGGACCGCAGTAAGTCATTTCCTCACGGAAGGAGATACCGTATTCCTCAAGAGCTGCCCGGTAGCCGGCAATGATCTCTGCTGTAACAGCCAGCGTATCAGGACCGGTGATCAAACCGATCCGGGTATGTCCGAGAGAGATCAGGTGTTCTGCAGCCATTGACGCAACTTTCCTGTAATTGGGCATGATCGCATTCTCCGGTGCCTGTGCATGGACAGGGCCGGTCAGGATGATTGGAATCTCATGCGCATCCAGTTCTTTCTGCAGGTCTTCTGTCCATTCACTTAAGGCAGAAGGATCGATCACGATACCTTCAACGTTATAGCGGAGGACATTGCGGATCTGTTCTGCAAGCTTCTCGGGTGTATATTCAATAAGTGACAGATTCAGTGAGTACCCCGCATTGCGGCATGCGTACTCCATGGATCTGATAAAATCATCGTAATGATAATACGTATCGGGAGGGACCATTAAAGCGATCAGGCTGGACTTTCTGGTTACCAGAG
The DNA here is from genome assembly GCA_902795905.1 of uncultured Erysipelotrichaceae bacterium. Classification (GTDB taxonomy): domain Bacteria; phylum Bacillota_I; class Bacilli_A; order Erysipelotrichales; family Erysipelotrichaceae; genus Bulleidia. The sequence continues at coordinate 1,870 of CADBMY010000197.1, read as the reverse complement.
AGACGGCATTATGATTAGGAATATAATTCAGTTCACGTGCTGCATTCTCAATCAGCTGACGTGTCTTTTCCGAAATACGGTTGCTTTTCTTGTTCAGTACCAGAGAGACCGTAGTTACGGATACACCGCTTTTCTTCGCTACATCCTTGATCGTTACACCCATGCTAGATTCCTTCAAATGTATTTTATCACAGGTTATGCTTGATTTTTCAGTATGTATGCATATAAGCAACATAGATGTTAAGGAAAGAAAAACGTTTTACCTAATTCTGCTGATACAGTGATAAGATGAAGGCGGAGGATGTGACCATGCAGTTTGAACAGCTGATCTACGCAGTGACGATTGCCGAACAGAGAAGTATTACCTATGCGGCCAACCGTCTGTATCTTTCGCAGTCTGCTCTGACCAAGAGTATGAACCGTCTTGAAGAAGAACTTGGCGTCAAGCTGTTTAACCGCAGTGCTTCGCCGATCCAGCTGACAGCAGCGGGAGAATACTTTATCACCGAGGCAAAGAAGATCCTTTCCCTGAAGGAAAAGATGGAAGAGGGCATGAAGAGTTTCAGTGAACCGCATACTGGTACGATCCGTGTGGGTATGGGACCGGGCAGAGGTGAGTACTGGTCTCCGTTTATACTTAGCAGATACCATAATCTGTACCCTGAGGTAGAAGTGGAGATCATCGGTGAAAGCATGCTTGATCTCGAGAACAAACTGCTGAACAACGAACTGGATATTTGTATCGTAGGGGTCAGCGGTGAACAGGATCCAAGACTCTCCTATGAGATGATCTGTCAGGAGCGCATGCTGTTTACGATACCTCGTGGACATGCCTGCCTGAGCGGATATACGGTGCCAAGGGACAGCTTTGATACACCGCTGATGATCCATCCCGATACATTGCAGGGACAGACCTTTATCACATCCAAGCCGGGATATGCTGTAACCAAGCAGCTTGAAGATATCCTGGAGAGGAATCATATCATACCCGGGGCTGTCAAACATGCGATGAGTATCGATGCAGCATATATCATGTCTACCGAAGGTATGGGTATTTCCTATGTGTATGATACCTGTAAGTTCCAGTCCGGTTACTTTAACAAACCTGTATTCTGTGTGCTGGAAGGGGATGAAGAGGTATGTTCCTTCATGACGGCAGTGAGAGTTTCCGAGGAACCTTCACCGCTTGTATCAGCCTTTATCCACGCTGTAAAGGACAGTGTACGGATGCTGAAGACGACTCAGGAGATATAGATAACAGACGGAAAAAGTGTCATTACAGATGACCTTTTTTCATTTCAAATGCGCGTACAGGCATTGCTATAGTGAAATTAGCAATAATGCCAAGGAGATATCATCATGAAAGAATTTGAAGTAATTGAGATCAATGCTTCTACACCGTTTTAACGTGGTGTTCAGTACGGTCAGGCAGCTGCTAACAAGATCCGGGCAGGTGTTGATAATTACCGTGCCTACTTCGAAAGCAAAGGCCGTACATGGGAACAGACAAAGAAGCTGGCTATGGCATTTGTCCCCGACATTGAAGCGGCTATGCCCGATGTTCTTGAAGAAGCGAAGGGTATTGCAGAAGGGGCAAAAGTGGAGTTTGAGGGTCTGATGGTACTGAATACCAGATATGAGCTGACAAACTATCCGATTGATGCGACACCCGAATGCACGACAGGTGCAGTTCTCCCCGAAGCTACCAAGGATAATGTGATGTATATGGTCAAGAACTGGGATTACAAAGTCGGTGTCCTGGACAAGATCGTACTGCTGCACATCGTGCAGGAAGACGGTACGAGGATCTTCGGCCTGACAGAGGCCGGGCAGATGGTGCGTGAGGGCTTTAATAGCCATGGTGTTGCTT
>CADBMY010000196.1 GCA_902795905.1 uncultured Erysipelotrichaceae bacterium | reverse complement strand
TCCCGGATACGTCAGGCAATCCTCTCTGTCGACCCGGAAGCGTTCTATATCATTGAGAATGTACAGGCTGCCTATGCCGGTGTATACCGGATGCGGGCACCGCTTACTTCTCACTGATCACTGTATCCATGTATACATCGGTGTCTGTCACCGGAATATCCTCAAAGAGGAGTTCCCGGAAGCACAGACACATTTTTATTGTGTCCGTATGTCCGAGATACCGGTCATAGTACCCCTTGCCATGTCCCAGTCTTCTGCCGTCAGATGAAACTGAAACACAAGGCACAATGATCAGATCTGCTTCATCGGCACTAACTGTCTCCGGCGTGTCTTCCGGCTCAGGGATATGCAGAGCCCCGGTGACATACGCAGAATCCGGATATACCCGCACCGCCAGCATCTCCCCCTCAGGCAGACACTTCGGCACATATACCTGCTTATGCATGTCAAAGGCAGCCTGAATGATCCGGGAAGTATCCGGTTCACGGGGCATACTGATGTAGACGAAGATCTTTTCGGCATGAATAAAAGCGGGGTCAGAGAGCACTTCGGCAGTGATCTCTGCGTTAGCCCGGGCAAGATATTCCTGCGTCAGTGTCTTTGTCTTTGCCTGACATATATGTCGCAGTTCGACTTTGTTCATACCCGTAATATACATGAAAAACCGCCGGCGGTGGTATGCGAAACAGCCGTTTTCTTTTACAATAAATACAGTATGGAGGACTACTCTATGAATATGGATGCACTGCGCAGGACTGATCCCGAGATTGCCGAGGCGATCGACAGGGAATACCGGAGGCAGAACAGCCATCTGGAACTGATCGCTTCCGAGAACTGGGTCAGTGAAGCTGTCATGGAAGCTCAGGGCAGTATCATGACCAATAAATATGCGGAAGGATACCCGGCGAAACGGTATTACGGAGGCTGTGAGAATGTGGATACAGCCGAAGATCTTGCTCGTGACAGGGCAAAGAAGCTCTTTCACGCGGCCTATGTCAATGTCCAGCCCCACTCCGGAGCCCAGGCCAACATGGCGGTGGAGTTTACACTGCTGAAACCCGGAGATACGATCCTCGGCATGGATCTGAATGCCGGCGGACACCTGACCCATGGCAGTCCGGTCAACTATTCAGGCACATACTTTCACGCGGTATCCTACGGTGTAAACAGTGACGGATACATCGACGATGATGAAGTCGAAAGACTGGCTCTGCAGTATAAGCCGAAGCTGATCATTGCCGGTGCCAGTGCCTACCCGCGGAAGATCAACTTTGCGCGCTTCCGCAGAACGGCTGATCTCTCAGGTGCTTACCTGATGGTCGATATGGCGCATGTGGCAGGTCTCGTGGCAGCCGGGCTGTTTCCTGACCCGTTACCCTATGCCGATGTAGTGACGACGACAACACACAAGACATTGCGCGGTCCCCGCGGCGGGATGATCCTGGTCTCGCAGGAAGCACTGGAAAGGCACCCGGAACTGCGGGCGGCCAATGGCAATATCATCTTTGACAAAGCGGTATTCCCGGGTATCCAGGGCGGTCCGCTCATGCATGTGATCGCTGCCAAGGCAGTATGTTTCAGGGAAGCCCTCAGTGAGGAATTCCGCGTCTACCAGCAGAATATCGTAAACAATGCCCAGGCACTTGCCCGCGGACTCCTGAACAGAGATATCGATCTGGTGTCGGGAGGCACCGACTGTCATCTGTTACTGGTGGATCTGCGCAGATATGAACGCACCGGTAAGGAGATCGAGAAACTGCTGGACCAGGCAGGCATCACCGCCAACAAGAACGGTATTCCCAACGATCCAAGAGGTCCGATGGTGACCAGCGGTGTACGGCTTGGCACACCGGCTGTTACGACCCGCGGCCTCGGTACGGAAGACATGGACAGGATCGCTGAAGCTATTGCTCTGATCATTAGAGAAGGTGAAGAGGGTGTACCGAAAGCCGCTGATGTCGTCAGAGAACTGACAGAGAAATATCCACTGCATTAAGGAGTAACAAAGATGGAAAACAAACCCGCAATCAACTATGACATCAGGCTGATCGTCGCTGTTGTCAGCGGTCTTCTGCTGATCCAGCCCTGGATCGTCTGGAGCGCAAGCATCAAGGCCATTCTCACTGCCTGTCTCTGGGCATCCGTACAGCTGTACTGTGTATCAAAGTTCCCGGACTCCTTTCTTAAGGAAGTACCGTTTGCCCTGAGTATCGGTCTTGCACTGTACAGTCTGATACAGCTGTTTACGTCTTCTTCCCCGGGTACCTTCGATGCCGGCGGGATGATCGTCAACAGATTCGTACCGTTACTCTCAACGATGTGCGCACGCTTTGCACAGAAGAAACAATAAAAAACTGCCCGCGTACGGACAGTCATCATTCTTCACAGTGATCCGGTATATCTGTGTTCTCTGCTCTTTTGCGGGCATATTCACACAGTTCAAGTTCACCAAGCACTTCTGACAGAGCAGGATGGGTATCCTTCAGAGACACCAGTTTCTGATATGCCTGTTCTGCTTTTTCTGTGTCTTTGTCATGCAGAAGAGAGATCGCAAAGTTAGTACGCTGTACGGATGGATAATCCTTCATCTGTACCATGAATGTATACATCTCCTTTATCTGCAGAGCAGAGATATCCGCATTCTCTTTATCTTTGAGCAGACGCAGGAAGGCCTGATCCAGCAGTAACATGTTTCTGTACAGCCCATGGGTGCGGATATCCTTGCCAAGTAACAGCTCTATCGTATCTTCTGCTTCATCAAACCGGTGTTCATCCATCAGCCGGTTCTCCCGCAGTACTGCCTGGGCCGTGACCATGTCATTTTTGCGCATCCTGACAAGACTGGGCATCGTGAACCACTCTGCCGGCATGTCCTTAAGACGCTTACCGTGATTCATCGCATCGGCTGCCAGCAGCTGCACAGACAGTGAACGTACGGCTTCCCTGTCCCTGCACAGGACAACAGCGTTATGGCCATCGTTGGTCAGCAGCGGTGTATGGATCGGGATCCCGTTCAGAAGACCAATCAGCACACCGGCAATAGTCAGAAACAGGAAGAAGACAGACCACCTGCCGTAAGGGAGTAACCACATGAAGATCAGGAAGAATATCCCGGCAGTGATAAAGTTCAGGATCAC
>CADBMY010000195.1 GCA_902795905.1 uncultured Erysipelotrichaceae bacterium | reverse complement strand
TGTTTCTGACCAACACCTATATGCGCAGGCATCTTACCCGCAAAGACGAGAAACTGACGGTAGTTCTGGAAAGAGATGCGTCCGTAAAGGAAGATCCCGGGTTTACCGTACATGCGGTCAAATGCCGCGGATGCGGGGCAAGTTTTGATGCCATGCATGAGAGATACTGTCCGAACTGCGGCAGAACGTATGATGCAATGTATGATGACTGGGTCATCACTTCCGTCAGAATGTGAAACTTTTTTTCAGAAATACTATTGACGTATTGTTTTCCATCACGTAAGATGGTTAAAAATTGAATTCAGCAATAGAGGCGCGATGATTAAGAGTACGCTTTGCCGAGACTGTGCAGTCGCTTGAGGCAGTGTGGAAAGGATGATTCGCCGAAACCATGGATCAGCACATGTTCCGTGAGTTGGGGTATGACCGAACAGGCCATGCACTCCTACGAGAGTAGAGGAGCTATTGTCTCAGACGGTTATGTATGGGCAGTGTTTCTCGGTAACACTGCCCTTTCTGTTACCGGATGATACCCTCTAACACTGGTTCGATGAAGAAAGGACAGATACTATGATCGATTTTCTCAACTGGCTTGACGGTGTCCTCTGGGGCTTACCGCTGATCGTCCTGATGGTCGTTACAGGCTTCTACTTCACTATTCGTTCCGGTTTCTTTCAGTTCCGTTATTTCGGACTGATCTGGAATCATACGATTGGTACGATCTTCCGCCGTACAAACAACGCTAATGATGATGAGGGTATGTTAAGTCCCTTTGAAGCGATCGTTACTGCTGTCGGCGGTACGGTCGGCTTCGGCAATATTGCCGGTGTCGCTACAGCAGTAGCTGCGGGCGGTCCCGGTGCTGTCTTCTGGATGTGGTTTACAGCTGCTCTGGGCATGATCCTGAAGCAGGTGGAAGTTACGCTTGGTCTTTACTACCGTAAGACGAAACCGAACGGTGATACTTACGGCGGTCCGACATATTACATGGAAACAGGTCTTGGTGAGAAAAGAGGCTGGGGTAAGCTCTGGCTGATCCCGGGTGTGATCTTTGCGCTGGGTATCTTCTCCACGTTCTTTGTGACAAGTTCAACACTGACGGCTTCACAGGTCGTTGCCGGTGCTCTGCAGCTGGGTGATCTGCATATCGGCGGGATCACGATCGAGGGCATCATCATCGTCGGTGTGGCTCTGGCGGTGCTGTCATTTATCATCACCAGCAGAGGAACACGCGGTGTAGCGAAGATCTTCTCGAGTCTGGTACCGTTCATGAGTGTTGTCTATATCCTGATGGGTATCGTGATGATCCTGGTCAATCTGCCGAGAGTTCCCGGTGCGATCGCCTCGATCTTTACGAATGCATTTACCGGTACGGCTGCGGTCGGCGGTTTTGCGGGTGCTACGGTCAGTGCGATGGTGCGTACAGGCATGGCAAGAGCGGTCTACTCCAACGAAGCCGGCTGGGGTACTTCGCCGATGATCCATTCCTCTGCGAAGACACATCATCCTGTTGAACAGGGTCTCTGGGGTTCCTTCGAAGTCTTCTTCGATACCTTCGTGATCTGCTCGATCACAGCTCTGGCAGTGATCCTCAGCGGCACATGGTCCAGCGGTGCTAACGGCGGCACACTTGCACTGTCGGCATTTGCCCAGGGTTTCGGCAGGATCGGTTCGATCCTTCTGGCCATCGTCATGGTCATCTTTACGGTAACGACTTCCGGCGGCTGGTTTACCTACTACCTGGCGATCCTTGAACATCTCGGCAATGATGAGGCCGCATGGAAGAAGATCCTGATGAAGGTCTTCTACGCGATCCGTTCCCTGCCCGGTCTGCTCTGGCTGATCTATCTGGTCAAGACAAACAATCAGGGCTTTATCTGGACCGTAGTCGATATTACTTCGGCGATTCCGACCTTCGTCAATGTGGCAGTGATCCTGATCCTGTCCAACGATTACTTCCGTCTGTTAAAGGACTACAAGGCAAGATATCTTGGTATCGGCACAGTCGATCCCAATACTGTATTATTCTATGAAGATGAAAGTGAGGCATAAACATGCGTACGATATATCATAACGGACTGGTATTTACAGGTTCTCTGCCTCTTGTGCAGGCATTCATCGTGGAGGACGGCAGGTTTATTGCTGTCGGCTCCAGTGAGGAGATCCTGGCACAGTGCACACTCGGCGACACGGTTGTCGATCTGGAAGGACACTTCGTTTCTGCAGGTTTCAATGATTCCCACATGCATCTTCTGAACTTCGGACAGTCTCTGCGCATGGCTCAGTTAGCCAGACATACGGACAGTCTTACAGGCATGATCATGTATCTTGAACAGTTCCTGCAGGATAATCCTGTCGTTGAAGGACAGTGGCTCAGAGGCAGAGGATGGAATCAGGATTACTTCACGGATGTGCAGCGTATGCCTTCACGGTGGGATCTTGACCGTATCAGTACGGATATCCCGATCATGATCACAAGAGCCTGCGGACACAGTGCGGTTGTTAACTCGAAAGTGCTGCAGATCGCCGGTATTACCGCAGATACGCCGGCACCGGTCGGCGGTGCCATCGGTATCGAAAACGGTGAACCGGACGGGCGGTTCTACGATAATGCCCTGGATCTCGTGAACAGGTATCTTCCGCTTCCCGACAAGGAAGAGCTCAAGAACATGATCAGAGCTGCCTGCAT
>CADBMY010000194.1 GCA_902795905.1 uncultured Erysipelotrichaceae bacterium | reverse complement strand
TAAGCTCGGGTTATCTGAACGCGTTGGCGTTCTTGGCCGAGAAGCCCCCACCTCTAAGCGTCAGTGTAGGTGGTGGGAGTATGTCACGTGTATTACAGGATATTGTCCAGCCAGTCGGCACACAGATCTCCCCACTTATGTACATGGGGAACATTCATGCCGAGATCATTGTGCCCGTCTGCCATGGCCATGCCGTGTACACCTTCCGGAAACAGGTGCATCTCAAACGGTATACCGGCAGCGGTTAAAGCCTGACCTGTGGTGAAGGAGTGGCGGGGATCATCGCTGTTTGTCTGCCAGATGAAGAACGGCGGGGTTTCCCGGGTGATATTGACTTCCGGAGAGTAGTAGAACAGTTCGTCTCTTGACGCAAAGAACGGGTTGCGGATGGTTTTGGAGAAGGGATCGGCGAAGAATCCTCCCGGCAGTCCGCAGAAGGCGAAGGCACCGTAGCCGAGTACGGCACCGTCAGGTCTGCAGGATTCTCTTTCCACCGGATCTTCGGCATCGGGATCACCGTAATCGAAGTGTGTCGCGGCATTCCCCGACAGCATACCTCCGGCAGAGAATCCCATGCATACGACCTTGTCTGTGACATGCAGATCATCTTTGCGGGCTCTGATGACACGGATCGCTCTCTGGATATCCCACAGGGCTTCCTGTCTGCCGTAGGGCTTGATACGGTAAGTCAGAATCGCAGTATTGAAGCCTCTTTCCGCAAAGTAGTATGCGGTATTGAAGCCTTCACAGCCCGTACGGATCTCGAAGCCTCCGCCGTGGCAGACGATCACCGTACCGCGTTTTTCCTTCACACCGTTCCCTGGCACAAAGATCAGGGAAGGCTCCGGCTGCAGGGGATCTCTGTCATCATATCCCGGTGTCTTTCCTTCTTCCCACAGCGGTATCTTTTCAAAGTCTTCAATGGCCTTGTTCCAAACCTTCAGGTTCTGTTCGATATTCATTGTGCCGTCAGGTTTGCGGTGTCTTGCGACAGGGATGATGACCGCATCTTCCTCAACGGCTTTTTTCAGTTTTCTGTAGTTTTCCTCGTACATATATTCTCCTGAAAGGGACCTGTCCAGGTCCCCTTGATACTAGATAAGATTTTCTTCGGTCTCAGCGTCAAAGACATGCAGGAGCTTCGGATTGAAGCTGAAGGTGAAGTCCTTTCCGATACTGACAAGATCGAGATCCAGATTAGCTGTAGGAATGACCGCAACGATGTCATCACCGCTCATATTGACATGGAGATGAACCTCACTGCCCATCATCTCGGATACGTCGATCTTACCGGTAAAGCCTTCCTCACTCATCTCAACATGTACAGGACGGATACCAACGATGACTTCCTTATCCGGTGTATTCTTTTCCTTCAGAACACTCTGGTATCTGTCATCCAGACGGATCTCTCTGCCCTGGATCGTGATGTAGTACTCACCGTCTTTCTTATGCATCGGCACATGGTGGAAGAAGTTGATCTGCGGTGTACCGATAAAGCCTGCAACGAAGGTATTGACAGGGTGGTTGAATACTTCCTGAGGGGTACCTACCTGCTGGATAAAGCCATCCTTCATGACAACGATCCGGTCGCCTAACGTCATGGCTTCAACCTGGTCATGGGTAACGTAGACGAACGTTGTGTTGATCTTCTGACGGAGCTTGATGATCTCGGAACGCATCTGACCGCGCAGTTTGGCGTCAAGGTTGGAAAGAGGTTCATCCATCAGGATGACCTGAGGAGAACGGACGATGGCACGGCCGATGGCGACACGCTGTCTCTGTCCGCCGGAGAGGGCCTTGGGCAGACGGTCGAGGATCTGCGTGATCTCGAGGGTCTTTGCGGCTTCTCTGACCTTTTTGTCGATCTCATCCTTGGGCAGTTTGGCAAGCTTCAGGGAGAACGCCATGTTGTCGTATACCGTCATATGCGGATACAGGGAATAGTTCTGGAAGACCATGGCGATGTTTCTGTCTCTCGGTGCGATGACATTGGAATAGACATCACCGATATACAGTTCACCGGAAGTGATCTCCTCCAGACCTGCGATCATACGCAGAGTCGTGGACTTACCGCATCCGGAAGGACCGACCAGAACGACAAACTCCTTGTCTTTGATCTCCAGGTTGAAATCCTGAACAGCCACGACACCTTCATCGGTGATCTGCAGATTAGGTACGAAACCTTCGGCAGGAGCTGTATCTTTCTGTTTCTTCTTCTTTTTGGACTTTACTTCGTCTGGGGAAATCGGGTAGATCTTCTTGATGTTCTTTAATGTAATACTGGACATTGATTCTGGCTCTGACAGTCAGGCCTCCGCCTTTCTGCCTCATTTCATACCGACACATAGGATATGAAATATTCCGTGCATGTCTCCACTATGCCGGACCGCGAGCAGCGGGTTCCTCCTTTTCTTTACCGCCTGAATATGGTGGAGAGCAGTATTTCTGAGCATATTATTTCAAAGTTCTCCGCGGATTCCTTGTAAATAAGTACGCTGTGTTTACAAAAATAAACTGAAGACAAAATTGGAAGTTAATGTTTCTTATTTGAATTTATTACAGACAGAGAATTGTTATGCTTGAGAAAACAGAAGACGGAGTAATGATCATGCATGAGATAAAAACAGTGCAGGTAAACGGTGTAAAACTTGCGTACAGGGAATACGGCAGCGGGGATAAGTATCTGCTGTCTACACAGAATTTCTTCTTTAAGGACTGTCATATGGCACTGCTGGGGCAGCCTCCGTATGACTATCACTGTTTCCTGGTCTATATGAGAGGCTATGGGGAATCCGATCATATCTATGATCAGGAGAAACGTGATTACGCAGAGATCTGGGGGAAAGATCTGCTTGCGTTTGCGGATGTCATGGGTATTGATACGTTCTACTATACCGGGATCTCCCACGGCAACTGGGCAGCCTGGTATGCGGCATTCCACCAGCCGGAGAGGATCCGGGGATATGTGTGCTGTGACGGTATTACCCAGTATCACGAAGAGAGAGATCTCCCGGCACCTCTGGCAAAGATGAGAGATCATGCCCGGGAATACGTGGGCAATGAAGAACTCCTGCGCAGGACTGCCTGGCTGGAGGAATGGCCGACGGAGAACCCGGAACGTCTGACCAGAAGAAAGGCAAACATGGAGGAGCACCTGGATATCCTGATGCACAGGAAGGAAGAGGAGTTTGCCCTGCCTATGCTTGGGGACATGACAGGCTGTCATGCGCAGAGTCAGGAAGAACTTCTGGAAAGACTCCATGAGATCGATTTCCCGGTCATGATCTGGATGGGCGGGAAAGATCAGATCTGCAGTGCGGAAGATGCCCTGCAGACTGCACAGGCGATCCCCGGAGCTCAGTATCTGATGTATCAGCACCTCGGTCACGGCGGGGCGGATGAGATGCCTGAACTGGCCGCCAGAGACTGTGACAGGTTCTTTAAGGATACCGAGGGAAGGATCCTGTAGGAGGAAGTATGAAGTTACAGACAGCACAGATCTTCGGTGAACACATGGTGATTCAGCAGGGGAAACCGGTACCGGTATGGGGCAGGTGCGCCGCTGATGATGTGATCACCGTAAAACTGAATGATACGGAAGTAAAGGCGGAAAGTGTCAGGGGAACCTGGAAAGCAGTACTGCCGCCGGTATCCGCAGGCACAGGCATGACAATGACCGTAACATCGGCACTGACCGGTGAACAGATCATCTTTCATGACGTCGCGGCAGGGGAAGTATGGCTGGCCGGCGGACAGTCCAACATGGAGTTCATCATGAAGTATGACGTGAATGCGGAAGCGATGAAGAAGACGGAAGAGGACAAGGATCTGCGCTTCTTCTGTGCTCCGCAGGTACCGTTCATGGGCTATGAAGACAAGGAGACATGCCCGGACCACGGTTTCTGGAGACAGTGGGATACGGAGAAGAACCGGATCATGTTTTCAGCCGTAGGAGCCTATATGGGCCGGTATCTGCGCAGAGAGCTGAATGTGCCGGTAGGTATCATCGGCTGTAACTGGGGCGGAACACCGGCCTCGGCATGGACCGATATGCAGGATATTGAAAGTCATCCGGAACTGGCACCGGTGCTGGAAGAATACCGTCATAACTGTGAAGCGATCGACTGGCGCAGATATATAGAGACATCGGAAAGACCGATCCCGGAACCGACACCGGAACAGCTGGCCTTTACCGACCGCTTCATGATGGGAGAAGACATGACGGAATTCTTCCGGAATATGGAGAATATGCCTCGTCCGGATATCAGCGACTGGGGTACATACCCAATTGCGCCGCGTTCTGCCACAAGACCCGGCGGCGTATACGAGACGATGTTAAAGAAGATCGCCCCGTATGCCGTGCAGGGTGTGATCTGGTACCAGGGAGAGGATGACGATGCCAGAGGCTGGAGCGCTTTCTACGATAAGAGTATGGAAACGATGATCGGCAGCTGGCGGAAACTCTGGCAGGAAGAACTTCCGTTCCTGCAGGTGGAACTGGCACCCTTCCGCGGTGTAGGCGTGACCGGGGCGAAGGATTACCCGGGCATGCGCAGAAGACAGCACAGCGTATCCGAGACAGTGAAGGATGTCCATGATATCTGTATCCTGGATCTCGGTGAAGAGTTCAACATCCATCCCCGCAGAAAGCAAAAAGTCGGAGAACGGCTGGCCCGTACAGCTCTGCGTTATGTCTACGGCAGGGAAGATGTGCAGCTGACCTTCCCACAGGCATACAGGGCGGAAAGAGACGGAGATATTCTCACGGTGTACTTCCGGAATACAGGGAAAGGACTGTATGTCAGCGGAGATCTAACCAAAGAGCTGAAGGTATACAGTAATGATACAGAGCTGGCATACCGCCCGGAGATCCATGAAGACTCCCTCGTGCTGCACGGTGACTTCCATGTACACGAAAAGCTTACGGTAACATTCTGCGATACCAATTACTGCGAAGATCCCCTGTACGGCTCTGAGGGAGATCCGGCATACGCGTTTACGTTTGCAGACCTGAAGGAGAAAGACAGATGAAGAACAGAGAAGTCATTGAGAGGATCCTGAAGTATCATCCGCAGTTTCCGGAAGACTATCACGGCTGCGATGATTACAAGGCCGGAGATCCCGAGGCAGAGTGCACGGGTGTGATCACGGCGCTGACCCCGAATATCCATGTCATCCGGGAAGCCATTGCCCACCATGCCAATCTGATCGTCGTACATGAACCGACATACTATACGTCGAAAGATCCCGCCGGATGGGAAGAAGACTTCGACAATGAAGTATACAGACAGAAACTGAAACTGATCGAAGATCACGGCATCTGTATCTGGAGAGATCACGATCATATGCATGCCCATCAGCCGGACAGTATCTTCACCGGCGTGCTGAAATACCTCGGCTGGGAAGATCAGGCAGAGACAGACACGGATACCGGTCTCTTCGGGCACTGGATCGTCACCCTGCCGGAGATGACAGTCAGAGAACTGGCAGAATACCTGATGGAAAAGATCGGCCTGCACGGTGCCAGGATCGTCGGAAACCCTGAAAGCCGGATCACGAGAGCTGCCTTTGTCGGTCATCTCTACCCGATGGAGTATCACACAAGAGACGGCAGAACCGGGGAGTACTCGGTCAAGGTGATCGAGACCCTGGAACAGAAAGCCGATGTGATCATTCCCGGAGAAGTGATCGACTGGACCGTACTCTCCTATATCAGAGACGCATCAGAGCTCGGTTTAAACAAGGCTGCCATCAATATCGGACACTTTAACTGGGAAGAACTGGGTATGAGGTATATGAAAGACTGGCTGAGTGAGCTGGTCACGGAAGTACCGGTAACCTACATCCCCAGCGGTGATATGTATACATACCTGAGTAAGGAGACAGAAAGATGAAGATCAGCAGACTGATGCCGATGTTAAATATCCACGGCAGAACGATTTATGATGAAGAGAAAGAAGCCCTGTACTGCAACTGGACATGTTCGGGCTTTACCGCCGGAGTTACCGGTACTTACCTGAAAATCAGGGTAACAGCAGAATCCGACCAGCTTCCCGGTATGCCAGGTATGCCTGTACCGCCGGCAGACTGGCCTTGTGTCGGTGCCGCCAAAGAGGATGAACTGATCTTCCGCCATGAGTGCAGAAGTGATGATGAATGGCTGACGGTATGGCAGAGTGGGAGCACGGAGACAGCCGAGATCAGGATCCTCAAGCTCTCCGAGAATGCCAGAGGAAAACTGGGTATCCTGGAGGCAGAGACAGACGGTTCGTTCTTCCCCGTGCACAGCAGTAAACCTGTACTGGAGATCGTCGGTGACTCGATCACCTGCGGCTTCGGCAATGAAGCTTCCAACAACAGCCTGGAGTTCCATACTTCGGAAGAAAACGGATGGGAAGCCTACGGACCGCGGGCAGCCAGAGAGCTTGGCTATGAGTTCAGAATGGTATGCGAGTCGGGAATTATGGCAGTTACGCCGGAACATCCGCTCTTTCCCATGCATACGATGGATGATATCTACGAGTATACCGATGAGCTGTATGAGAAGAAACACGGAAGAGAACCGCAGAAGTGGAACTTTGCGGAACACCCCAGCGATATCGTTGTGATCAACCTCGGCACCAATGACTCCAACCCCCTGCGCTTCTACAAGGACTTCGGGGAGATCCCCGGCATGGAGATCTGGTTCCGTGACCGGTACAAGGAATTCATACGCAAGGTGCGGAAGGCAAACGGTGCAGATACCCTGATCGTCTGCGCACTTGGCTCCATGGACTACTACCTGTATCACCGGATCCTGGAAGCGGTGGATGAACTAATCGCAGAGACAGGGGATCAGAAGCTGTGCTGCTTTGAGTTCATCCCGATCAATGTCATGTTTGAGGGCTACGGTGCCATGGGTCATCCTTCTGCCAAGACACATGTACGGATGGGTAAGGAACTGGCATACTTCCTGCGCAGTAAAGTGAATCAGTAAGTAAAAGAGAGG
>CADBMY010000193.1 GCA_902795905.1 uncultured Erysipelotrichaceae bacterium | reverse complement strand
GAGACCTTTGATCCCCATGAGCCTTTCTATGTGCTTAAGAACGACAGAGATCTGTATCCGCATGAGCAGGGATTTGTCGGTGATGCCCTGGATGACTGGCCGCCGTACGCAAAAGTTACAGAAGATGAGAAGACCGTTGAACATGTACGTTATGTATATGCAGCACTGATGTCCAAGTGTGACAGATATCTCGGCAAGGTTCTGGACCTGATGGACGAGTACGGACTGTGGGAAGATACGATGCTTATTGTCAATACAGACCATGGGTTCCTGCTTGGTCAGCATGGCTGGTGGGGCAAGACAGCGATGCCGATGTGGCATGAGATCTCTCATACTCCTCTGTTTGTGTATGATCCCCGCTTCAAGGAAACGGTCGGACAGCACCGCAGTGAGCTTGTGCAGACCGTTGATATCGCAGCTACACTGCTGGAATACTTCGGACAGCCGCTGACACCGGATATGGAGGGAAGACCTCTGCGTCAGGTCATTGAGGCACATGAACCGATCCGTGATTATGCGGTATTCGGATACTTCGGCAGTCAGATCGATGTAACAGACGGCAGATATGTATATATGCACGCAGTGGAAGATCCGGCTGTACAGCAGTATGAATATACGCTGATGCCTACACATATGAGGCAGATGTTCCAGCCTCATGAACTGCAGGATATTCAGCTGTCAGAGCCGTTCAGTTTTACCAAAGGAATGCGTCTCATGAAGATCCCGGTGGCTTCCGTCATGGGTGATACGAACTCGTTTGGTTCTCTGCTGTATGACAGAGAGGCAGATCCGGCGGAAGATACCGTAATTGAGGATCCTGCTGTCGTCGAGAGAATGAAGGGGTATATTACAGAGTTCATGAAGAAGAATGATGCCCCGAAAGAACTCTATCAGCGTTACGGTCTGAAGAAATAATACAGGTGAATTATGCCGGCAGTGAATGTTCTGATCAAACCTGCGTCCAGTCTCTGCAATATGCATTGTGATTACTGTTTTTATCATGATGAAGCAGAGAAGAGGGAACAGTATTCCTATGGACTCATGAGCAGGGATACAGCACTGCAGGTCATACAGAAGACACTGCGGTTCGCGGATGGTGCCTGTGCCTTTGCCTTTCAGGGCGGAGAGCCGACTCTCTGCGGACCGGAGTTCTTTCGTTTCTTTACGGAGAATGTAAAGAAATACAACACGAAGAATGTCAGGGTATCCTATGCCCTGCAGACTAACGGCTATGCCCTGAATGAAGAGTGGGCAGAACTGTTTGCCGGGAATCATTTTCTTCTGGGTGTTTCCGTGGATGGCACACGCGTGATCCATGACAAATACAGGCATTATCATTCTGAGCCAACCTACGATCATATCCTGGAAAAGACAAAGCTGCTTGACCGGTACAAGGTGGACTACAATATCCTGACTGTTGTTACCAGAGATACGGCTGAACATGCCAGAGAGATCTACAGGAGCTATAAGGAAAACAACTGGCGGTACATGCAGTTTATTGCCTGTCTGGATCCTTACGGTGAGGAAAGAGGAAAGTACCCCTGGTCCTTACTGCCGCAGGATTACGGGCGTTTCCTGACGGATCTGTTTGACTGCTGGTACCATGATCTCGTGCTTGGGGATGCGCCGTATATCCGTCAGTTTGATAACTATATCGGCATTATGCTTGGTGTTGAACCGGAGTCATGCGAACAGCGCGGACTGTGTGCGGTGCAGAATGTGATCGAGGCAGACGGCAGTGTATATCCGTGCGACTTCTTTGCGCTGGATGAATACAGACTTGGAAATCTCAATGAAGATGAGTATGCACAGATCTATGCCCAAAGACGCCGGATACAGTTCATCGAACGCTCGTATATGCCGAATGAGAAGTGCCGCAGCTGCCGGTATGCGTATCTCTGCCGGGGAGGCTGTTTCCGGCATCGGGAAGAACCGGGCAGACTGAATTACTTCTGTGAGGCATATGAATACTTCTTCCGGCACTGTGAGGAAAAGATGCACAGGGCAGCAGATATCATCCGCAGACATCACTGACAAAACACTGAACATTACAAACGAAAGTGAAGGTACAGTTTATGGTGATTCGTAAAAGTACAGTCAGCAGTCCCCGGATCGCTCTGGGGGCGATGCGTATCGCCGGCATGACGCAGGAACAGGCAGACCGGTATCTCAGCACAGCTTTGGAGTGCGGGCTCAATTATTTTGATCACGCAGATATCTACGGCGGCGGACAGAGTGAGAGAATCTTTGGCGAAACAGTGAAGAGACTGGGTATCGCCAGAGAAAAGCTCGTCATTCAGTCAAAATGCGGTATTGTCCCGGGGAAGATGTACGATCTTTCAAAGGAACACATTCTGGAGTCCGTAGATGGTATCCTGGAGCGTCTGCAGACAGACTACCTGGATCTGCTTCTG
>CADBMY010000192.1 GCA_902795905.1 uncultured Erysipelotrichaceae bacterium | reverse complement strand
CCCGAAGGATTCTCTCAGACACTTTCTGTTTCAGGTTTTATTGAACTGATCCCTGTCGCTTCAGCACTGTTCTTTGTCTACGCTTTATTTCAGCTTATTTAAGGACTTCAGATACGTTTCGATCTTCTCATACTGATCAGCACTGAATGTCAGAGCTGCCGGTGATATACCTCTCAAGTATGTCAGGCAGTTTTTTTCCTTATCCAGAGTAAGCTCTCCGGCATCTTCATACTTGATCAGTCTGCCGGCAATGATAATACCCTCTTTGTTCAGACCGTAGCCCACCTTGAAATACAGAAGACCCATCAGCAGTACACACGGGATCTCGATGATTCTGAACAGACCGTCGAAGCGGAAGAAGATGATCACGGCAATCACCGCGAAGAATGCAGGAACGACCCAGCCGTCATTGACCTTGATCGTTACTTCGGCACTTGCGGATACCCTGATCAGGCGGATGATCACCGCAAACAGGAAGATATCCAGCGCAAGGAAGATCTGTTCATAGATCGTCATATACTACCTCCCGGTGAAGAGACTGATATCCAGTACCTCCGGTTCACCGTTTAACACATACCTGATCTGTTTCCGGTCAGGATCATACTTTACATTCTCTGCCTGCAGAAGCTGTCTCAGCTCCTTATACAGGGCTTTCTGCTCAGGTGTATATCTGCCGGGATCATCACTGATCAGCCAGACGCCGCCAAGCAGTGCGTCCACCTTGGCCAGCAGCACTTTCTGTTCCTCACTGAGCTTCAGATTCTCCGTACGCAGGAAGAAGACATCAGGGTCGGAGAGATACGCTCTGCCGTTGAGTTCTCTGCGGGAAAGGATATTCCCGACCGCCTGTTTGGTCGATACACGCTCACGGTGGATGATGCGCATATACGGCTTATCATTCCAGTCCAGGGATACATCACAGCTGATACGGCAGTAATCCACGATGCCAAAGGCAGGCATCACGGGAACACCGCAGCCAAGGATCAGGTGATCCCCGCACCACTCACGAAGCATCTCCATCGCCCTGTACATCCGTCCTGCCCGGGATTCACGCTCATTGCCAAACGGTGCTGCACCGTACAGGAAATCCAGTTTGACAAGATCAAAGCCCCACTCATCAAAGACTCTGCGGAAGCTTTCCTTCAGGTATGCCTGTACCTCCGGATGATCGATATCCAGGGCATAGAAACCGCTCCAGTTGGAGCCGCACTTCCAGGGTCCGCCGGCATGTTTCAGGAACCAGTCGGGATGATCATGGTACAGCGAAGACTTCTCTTCTGCCACAAACGGCGCCAGCCAGAGTCCTGCCCGGTACCCGGAAGAATGGATCTCCTCGGTGATCCCCTTAAGTCCCTGCGGGAATTTCACCGCATCCGGTACCAGCCAGTCACCAACATACGGTTCCCAGCCATCATCGATCTGAAAGAGATCACCTTGCTCAAATACCGTCTTACACCCGGCAAGATCCTGGGTGATCGACTGTGCATCGATATTCTGATAACGGTTGTACCAGGAAGAGTATCCCGTCAGTTTCTGCGTTATACGCGGCGTGATCTGCAGCCTTGCAAACCAGCTGTCAAAGACTTCCGTCTCACTGCCTTCGGTAAAGTACAGATCAAAGAGATCATACGTACCGTTAACACAGACACCCTCAGCATCCTTGCGTATCATCAGTACCCCTGCCTGATGGGCATAGGTAAACATCGTGTATCCCGTACGTTCGTTTAACGAACCAAAGAAGCGGTACTTCTCCCCGTGGCGGATATAGCCCCATGAGAAGCCATGCAGGATACCCTTTTTATTGGGATATTCCACAAAGTGATAATCACCGTAGCGGTCCAGCGCAAAGCGGTCAACACCGAACTTCGGCAGACCGTGCAGACCGCGGATCCGGCTGTCCGTACGGTACTCGGGACAGTACGTCCAGGTCTGGTATCCGTTCATGAAGATGGATGCTTCATCTTCGGCATGCATCAGCACGGAAGCTTCTGCCGAGACGATCGTCCCGGTAAAGTCCTCTCTGATATGTACCTCATCCGTGAAGGGTGTCTTCCCGCTGCGGGTATACGTTTTCCCTTCCTGTTCATAGATCAGTGTCCAGCTAAGCTCAGGCATTGTCTTCTCCTCTCAGTTTCAGACTGATCTCCTTAACCTTCTCATCGGTCAGGATAAAGTTCTTCGTAAAGACAAAGAAGGCTGCGATCAGTCCGCAGATCGGCAGGATCGTCATCAACAGACGCAGACCCAGGATCGTTGACGCAGACTGTGCTTCTGCCGCCACACCGCTGTCACTGTTGCCGACAAGACCGATCAGATCAAGTCCGATACCGGTCAGGAACACGGCAACACCGCTGGCCAGCTTGACCACGAATGTCTGCATGCTGAAGATCACGCTTTCTTCTCTGTGTCCGGACTGTACTTCCCCATAGTCAACACTGTTGGACAGGAAGACCGTTGTCAGTACGGTCATCATACCGTTGGCCAGGAAGACAAACAGTCCGCAGCCGCACAGGATCATGACATTCTTACTGAGACCGACAAGGCATACCAGCAGGATCAGGATATAACCTGTGATCGCAAGACCCAGACACAGCTTGAAGATCGAAGTATTGCTCATCTTTCTTCTTAACAGCGGATACAGCAGCATCATTCCCAGTATCTGGGAACCGCCGCCGACCGTATTGAACAGCGTATAACTGCCCTCCCAGTCAGCACCGCCGAGATCATATTTGAAGAAGTAGATGATCAGGTTGCTTGTAATATACAGGGCACAGTTGATCAGAACGATCGTCATGACCGTGACCATGGCCTGGTCGTTCGCAAACAGGGCTCTGAACATCTCTCTGACTGTCGTCGTCTGCATCTTACTGTTTTCCGGTTTCTCCCGGATAAACATGACACAGATCACTTCCGTGATCACAAACAGTACTGCCACGATCAATGCCAGTCTGCCGAAGCCGACACGCTGGCTGTTACCGCCGAGCATCTTGACTGCCATGACCGTAAAGACCGTGATCAGGGCATTGCCTACACCGGCACAGGTACGGCCGACAACAGACAGATGTTCACGCTCTTCGGTCGTCTCGGTCACTGCCGGGATCATCGACCAGTACGGAATATCCATCATCGTGTATGTCATACCCCAGAGGATATAGACGACGGAGAAGAAGACCATCAGGCCTGTACCCTCAAGGTTCGGGGCATTGAACAAAGCATACAGTACGAACGCATTCAGCACCGTACCGCCGAGAAGCCAGGGACGGAACCTGCCCCACTTCGTCTTTGTCTTGGCCACGAGAATACCCATGAACGGATCGTTGATGGCGTCAAAGATACGGGCAATCATCAGAATCGTACCGACGAATGTTGCGGAAAGTCCCAGGACATCCTGGTAGTAGAACATGACATAGGATGCCGACAGGGCATATACCATATCCTTGCCTATGGCACCGATACCAAACGCAGCGTTTTGTTTAAATGATGATTTCATCTTTGTTTACCCCTCGATCGT
>CADBMY010000191.1 GCA_902795905.1 uncultured Erysipelotrichaceae bacterium | reverse complement strand
GACAATGACGCCCAGTGACTGCCGCAGGGAAACAATGCCTGCCGCCACCAGACCGGAAGTGATGACGATCGTAGCCGTCGAAGACTGGATGATCGCAGTGATGACCAGACCAAGCAGAAATGCCTTGACCGGGTTGTTTGTGACACTCTCCATCGCTGTTTTCAGGGTTCCTGAAGAACTCTCCTTCAGTCCATCCCCCATCAGGCGCATGCCGTAAAGGAACAGCGCCAGACCGCCAAACAATGACAGAATATCAAATATACTCATATATTGCCTCTCGTCCCGTTATTTCGGTACGTATTACGCAACCACCTCATCATCGGAGATATCACTGGTCTTGCCGGTCATGACAGCCTTGGCAACGTTATTGCAGTGGTCTCCCATACGCTCGAGGGTACCGAGAATGTCACAGTAGACAGACTCAGCTACCGGTGATGTACATTCCTTAAAGCCCATTCTCTTAAAGTGATTGCCTCTGTATTCCAGTTCCATGTTGTCGAGGACAAGTTCCATATCCTGCAGTTCCTTATAGTTCTCTTCTGTACCGGCATGGAAGACTTCTTCCATCTTGTCATACATCAGCAGGAACTGATCAAACATCGCATGGATCTCCTGCATTGCTGCATCCGTGAAGTTCTCGTTGGCTTCCCGTACCTGTACAAAGAACTCACCGAGATTCATGACCAGATCGCCTACACGCTCAATATTCTTCACAGCTTCCAGCTGCATACGTACTTCGTTGACATTCTCGTGGGTCAGGTTCGGTTTGACCGACAGACGGATCAGGTAATCCGTGATCTTCTGATCACAGGTGTTGACATTTGCTTCATTGCGGTCAAGCACTTCTTTCTGCTCACTGCCGCCGCGTGTATCAAGCAGTGTTCTGGCCTCAAGCACATTCTCACGAACCAGCGTACTCATCTGACCGATTGCCTTTCTGGCTGCCTGAACAGCAGCGGAAGGCAGAACATTGGTGATCTCTTCATCCATCTCATGGATATTGATCGCCTGGACAACTTCTTCTTCCCCGGGCACGATCTTCTTTACCAGAGCTGTCAGCTTATCCAGGAACGGCAGGAAGGCCAGGGATGTGACAGTCTTGAAGATGATGTTGGCAACAGCGATCTGCATCATCGGGTTCATACCGCCGGCAATACTCTGCATCATCGTTGTAAACGGTGTAAGAATAAGCATACCAATCACGGCACCGATCACGTTCAGGATCGTATGCAGAACAGCTGTACGGGAACCGGATACAGTACCGCCGATCGCCGCCAGAATACCGGTCATCGTTGTACCGACGTTAGCACCGAACATGAACGGCAGGGCTGCCTTGAAAGTAACAGCACCGGCCTGATACAGCTTCTGTACAACACCGATCGTAGCAGCTGAAGACTGTACAAGTGCCGTTAAACCGATACCTGTAAGCAGAGACAGGAACGAATTATTGCTCATCTGTAAGGCAAAGCCCTCAAATGCCGGCATTTCCTTCAGGGCCGCAAGTGCATCACCCATTGAAGACATACCGAAGAAGATCAGGGCAAAACCCAGGATGATATTGCCGTAGTATCTGATCTTGATCTTCTTACTGAAACAGATCAGGCAGGCACCCACAAAGATGATATACATCGCATAGCGGTCGATCTCCACCGAGATCAGGAATGATGTCACGGTCGTACCGATGGCAGCGCCGAGAATAATACCGGCAGCCTGATCAAATGTCATCAGACCGGCACGGACAAGACCGATCGTAATTGCGGATGTGGCTGAAGAACTCTGCATGATCACGGTCAGAATGATACCGACGATCAGCGCACTGATACGATTGGATGTAGCTTTGTTGATATAATCACGAAGGGCATCACCTGCGGCAGCCTTCATACCGTCTCCCATGAACTTGATGCCGAACATGAAGAGACCGAAGCCGCCAAGTATTCCGCCCCAGTTGACAGCTGATAAATCCATAATACTTATCCCCCAAATATATAACTGTACCTTCAGACCCCTCTTCCGGTACAAACACTGTCCTGAGTTTCACAATTTCACTATAGACCGGGTGAACCACCGTGCTGACGGCCTATAAACGCACTGCGCCTGTTACTCCCTCAAGCGCTCACATTCTATCATGAAGGGCACAATTTGAAAACAGACACTTATATGGTCATAAGTATCTGTTATACATAACCATTATATTGTGTAATATATCAGTCCTGTCTGTACTGTTCATCTTTACCCGGAAGCAGTCTGATCAGGACAAGGATGACAATGATCATGATGATCAGAGCACCGATATAACAGGGATTGTAGGAACCTGTCATATCGTAGATCCTGCCGGCCAGTACAGGACCGATGACACCGCCGAGAGAAACCAGTGCACTGAGCGGACCGACGATCGCCCGGTAGTCCTTCCGGCCGAAGATCAGCGGCACCGAAAGCGGATAGACCACGGCACCGAAGATACAGCCAAAGCCGACACCGAGTGCCAGCAGCACCAGCGCCAGCATATTCCTGCACACCAGCATGCCCACCAGCGCCAGCGCCAGAGATGCACAGGCCCAGCAGAAGGCAAAACGCACACCGAAGCGGTCAAAGATACGTCCAAGCACGATCTTTCCGCCCGCAAGCATTAACATGCATATGCTCAGGAAGTTGGCGCTGAACGTCAGCGAATACCCCTGATCCTGCAGATGCGGAGAGATCGTCGAATACATACTGTTCATGGAAATGCCGATCAGAACCGTCAGTACACAGAGGATCCGGAAACGGGATGTCTTCCGGGCTTCACTGAAGGTCAGACCCTCTGCACTCTTCTTCACATCTTTCTTCTCATGGACATGATCCGTATACGGTTCCAGCCCCATATCCGCCGGTTTCAGCTTCAGCACAAAGAAGATGCACGGCACCGCCAGCACAAGGATAAACAGAGACAGCACACGGT
>CADBMY010000190.1 GCA_902795905.1 uncultured Erysipelotrichaceae bacterium | reverse complement strand
TACTTTACGGATTACTTCTCTCAAAAGAAGCTCATACAGTTCCTGCCTGGTTATCTCCGGACAATGCTGTGCGGAAATGACAACTGTATCGACCCGAAGCAGCCTGTCACCATCGTACTCCGCCGTGACCTGTGTCTTCCCGTCAGGTCTGAGTCTGCTGTCCTTTCTGCGCACCTCCTCAAGCCGGTGTGCCAGTTTATGCGCTGCATCAATCGCAAACGGCATATAGTTATCCGTTTCATCACATGCATAGCCAAACATGATACCCTGATCACCTGCACAGATCTCATGCTGAGACACTGCGTGATCGATCTCCGGCGACTGCTTACCGACCTTGACGATCACTTTGTATTCTTCGGTATATCCAATATCCTTTAAAACATGCCTGGCGATCCCTTCATAATCGATAACTGCAGATGTACCGGCTTCCCCGTAAATAAATATCAACTCGTCCTTGATCGTGGCTTCCACTGCCATGTGTGCATACTCATCCTGCCGCAGAGCCTCATCCAGAATACTGTCGGCAATCAGGTCACAGATCTTATCAGGATGTCCGCTCGTCACCGACTCAGATGTAAAGAAATACCTCATGTCTGTTACCCTTGTTGCTTTCCCTTTGTAAGCTCTTCCCACATCTTATCCGCTGCAGGAGCCCAGTTTTCCGCATATTCTTTCGTATTGGCACATAATGCTTCTGCTGTCTGCGGTGACTGCAGATCCGTAGAATGTGCCTTTGCAGCTCTGACCATTTCAGCTAGTTTTCCGGAGTTTTCAAGCATCGGACAAGGTTTCAGCATATTGTCGTTAAAAGGAATATTATCGTGATACTGCATCATCATCGGGCTTTGCAGCGCTTCCAACAGTGTCTTCTCCCGAATATTCGAATCAGAGTAATGGATAAATACACAAGGGTCAACATCTCCGTTAGCGTTAATATGCAGATATCTCCTGCCGCCTGCAATACAGCCTTCTACATACTCCGCATCATTCTGGAAATCCATTGCAAACAGCGGCTTTTCAGCTCTGTATCTGCGGATCTTCCTAATCATTCCGATTCTCTGTTCAGGTGTCGGCAGAAGGCTCAGATCAGCATCGTTTCCGACAGGCATGTAGTGGAAGAACCAGACAAAATACGCACCTTCACTGATCATCAGATCATAGAATTCTTCTGATGAAATAGATTCATAATTGGCAGATGTGTAGCAGGCTGAAATGCCGAACGGAAGACGTTTCTCCTTCAAAAGCCTCATTGCTTTTAGTACATGATCATATACGCCAAGACCTCTGCGGCTGTCCGTAGCTCCTTCAAACCCCTCCAGCGAAATAGCCGGTACAAAGTTTCCTACTCTGAGCATCTCATCAGCGAAATTCTCATCGATCAGAGTTCCGTTAGTAAAACACAGGAATACACAATCATCATGTTTTTCGCAGAGTCTGATCAGATCATGTTTTCTGACCATGGGTTCTCCGCCTGTATAGATATACATATATATACCAAGTTCCTTACCCTGCTGAATGATACTGTCAATTTCATCATAGGAAAGATTCAGTTTGTTACCATACTCAGCTGCCCAGCATCCTGTACAGTGCAGATTACACGCACTGGTCGGATCAAGCAGGATCGTCCACGGGATATTGCAGTTATACTTTTTCCGGTTTTCTTCCAGCAGCGGATATCCGGCCAGATTTGCATAGACAAAGAAATTGATCAGAAGTTTTTTCACAACATTTCTATCCAGATCCGTAAAGATCTTCTGAATCATTCCGTAGTACGGATCTTCCGGATTATTCACGATCTTCTTGATTGTACCGATCTGTCCCTGATATGAATCACCGGCAAACTTTTCAGCCCAATCCATAACCTTCGGAAGAGCATGTCCGGGATCCTCATAAATCTGGTCGACCATCTTGTCCAGTCCGTATTTAGCCATACTCATTTTAATGTTCATTATTCTATACCTCCGAATACTTCGATGTATGCTTACACCTTACAGGAGGCTGAAAAGATCCGCATCAGACATCTTTTTCGGACTGTCCCGTTTTTTGACACGCGCAAAAATGTGTGGAATTTTTTGACAGTTTTCATTTTGTGTCCATTTAAGCATATGTATCTCTATACATAGAGTATTGTTATAGGAGAACGACATGGAAAATGCACTGCCGGAGATCATGTTCGGAGCACTGCTCCGCAAGACACTTAAAGAATTAAAAAACGAACCAGAAAGAAACACACGGAAAATCATTGATCTTCTTTCTGTATTTGTCAAACACGGACCGGCTAATGATTTTCTTACGGCTGTTACGACT
>CADBMY010000189.1 GCA_902795905.1 uncultured Erysipelotrichaceae bacterium | reverse complement strand
GTCTTATCACCGCTGTACAGCATTACCTTTTCTCTGCGGTAGTCCTGCGGGGCTTCCGGCATTGTCATCTCACGGATCTGTTTTCCGGTTCCTCTGTCAATGGTATAGATCTTATCCTGTGTACATACTGCGTACCGGTCCGTATCTTCGGCAAGCGTCAGATTCCATGTAAAGTGCTCAAGAGTATTCTCCCATACCGGTTCTGCCGTCTTCCAATCCAGTACCGCAGTATAGTTTGTCATATCGATCAGGACACCCTCGGCACGTGCTTCCAGAAGTTCAGGCGTACCGCTGAACTGCTTTACGGCAAGTACCTCCCCGGTAGCGATGTCGATCATCGTCAGCTTATGATCCACGTCTGTCTGGGCAATATAATTCCGGTCGGGACTGACCGTAAAGTCACTGATCCTGACGCCGCTGTTATCATATCTTCTCACAGCCCGGAAATCCGTCGATCCCGGTGTTGTAAAGGCACCGACAGAGATACCCAGGGCATACTCTGCTTCGGCAATGACAGGTCTCTCTTCACCTTCTTTCGGCAGTGCCGCAAGCGCCAGCTGTGCTGCCAGAATACGGTCCTGATCGTCGTAAGCTTTAACTGATTCCGAGGCAAGGTAATGGGACTGGTTGATATATGCCTGGCGCAGATTCTCACGTATGCGGGCATTGCTGTAGAGAAGCCATGCCAGAGCTGCTGCCCCTGCCGCAAACAGCACGGATACCAGAGCAGCGATACGTCTGGTCTGATACTGTCTTGCCCTGTTGACCAGTTCATCATACGAACAGCCTAACATCACGGCCGCAAGCCTTGGCAGTTCCTTCTTTCTGGCATCCCGGAATGACATCCTGTAGTCACAGGATAACGGTTCGGTGGGGACCATGACTTCCTGCCTGGAACCATCTTCAAGCGTCACCGTCTCCCGTCTCTGCAGAAGCCTGGGCGGGATCGCCTGCGAAGGATCTCCTTCGGATAACACTGTCAGTACCTGCTGTTCACTGTGGGTCTCCAGAAACAGATCGATCTCACGTGCTACCCATACACTTTCAAGCACAGCCGGCGAACAGATCACGATCAGAAAATCACTGTGCTTTAGGGCATAGTCAATATCATCCGTCAGATTCGCACTGATCGGCAGTTCATCCTTATCCCTGAAGATACGCTCGATCTTCGATATACCGGTACTTTTGCGTATCGCTGCCGGTATCCGGAAACGCTCCAGCTGACGCTGTACTTCTTCTGCCACGGTGATATCACGCGGCACATGCCTGTATGAGATAAACGCATTATAGTGATCGATCATAGTCTTACCTCAGTGTTTATTTTCATTATACCTGCAATACAGTCTGATTGTTTTGCAATATATGCCTATACACAGAAAAAGCTGCCGTACGTATGCGTGTACAGACAGCTTGTTTACTCTGGCTGCGGCAGCAAGATTCGAACTTGCGAGTGAGGGAGTCAAAGTCCCTTGCCTTACCGCTTGGCTATGCCGCAATGCTTATATATCTTATCACAGCCGTAAAAAAAGTAGAAGGAACGAGTGTCCCTTCTACAGATTTTTACAGTCCTTCAGTTTGCGCTTGACCCCGTTCAGGACAACATATCCTGTCTCCGGTTCGTTATGCACGATATACCGCTTGCCGAACTCGCTCTCTGAACCTGTTGTATGGCGATGCCCTTCTTTTGTTTCACAGGTCAGATCTTCTCCCTTCGATACGACATGTCCGTCGGAAGAACGTACGGTACGGCTGCGTTTCGCTGTTCTGACCGTTGTTGTCAGGATCACGACAAACACGAATACCCAGACGACGGAAAATACCGAAAATACAGCATCCATCAGTCTTTTACAGATCTTACGCTTTCAACCAGACCTGCGATACCGGCAATATCCGACGGTACGATGATCTTTGTGGCCTGACCGTTGGCAGCCTGCGCAAATGCCTCAAGACTCTTCAGCCTGAGCACAGCTTCGTCAGCACCGGCTTCCTTGATCATCTTCAGACCCTCTGCCGTCGCTTCCTGAACAACACGGATCGCTTCTGCGCGTCCCTCTGCTTCACGGATCTCCTTTTCACGCTGTGCTTCCGCATGCAGGATCGTTGCCTGCTTATCTGCCTCAGCATCGAGGATCGCCGATTCTTTCTTACCTTCAGCCTGCAGGATCAGTGCCTGTTTCTCACCTTCTGCCGCCAGAATAACAGCACGCTTCTCACGTTCTGCCTTCATCTGTTTTTCCATGGCATCTCTGATCGACGCCGGCGGCTGGATATTCTTCAGTTCTACACGGGTAACCTTGATACCCCAGGGATCGGTAGCCGTATCAATGATGCCAAGCATCTGCGAGTTGATCTGTTCACGCGATGTCAGCGTCGTATCCAGGGCCATATCACCGATGATATTACGCAGTGTCGTCGCCGTCAGGTTCTCCATCGCCATGATCGGATTCTCAACACCGTAGGCATACAGCTTGGAATCTACAACACGGAAGTATACGACAGAGTCGATCTGCATCGTTACGTTATCTTTGGTAATGACCGGCTGCGGCGCAAAGTCAGCGACCTGTTCCTTCATCAGAACTCTTCTGACGATCCGGTCAATAAACGGAACCTTGAAGTGAATACCTGCCTTCCAGGAAGCCTGATACTTACCTAAACGCTCAATAACATACTCGTTTTCCTGAGGCACGATACTGATGCAGGAAGAGATGATCAGTACAGCAATGATTATGATAACTGCGGCAGAGATAAAAGCACCCATAGGACATATCCTCCTTAAGGAGATTATAGCATATTCCCTCTGAGTGTTATCTTAAGACTCAGACTACAGGAAATTCATTTTCACTTTCGATATATCTGCAGAAGACAAACAGTCCGCATAACAGTACCGGCGAGAACTGTCTGCCTGCCTCGATATTCCAGCCGCCGCTGATGCCACGGTGTACGATCTGTACAGCAGCCTTCCCGTCTTCTCCGTACAGAGCATAGTTCTGTGAGTTTAACATGACCAGTCTGTACGGCTGATCCATGATCTTAAGATCTGCACGGTCGGTTCTCGGCATATGTGAGAGCGGCCACCCGTAGACCTTCGGATCTTCATCCTCTGCATATCCGGGTACTGCCTCGATCTCCGTATGATCCCGAAGATCTTCGAGAATATATCTGCGGCTGCGCACATCCCCTGTACTATCCGCAGAATCGGCGATGCGTGTATGCATCATATGGGTGCCGTCCGGAACATAGATATCCCGTTCAGCTGTGCCTAATCTTCTTCCGATCCTGGCGGCAGGTATATCCTCTCTGTACAGAACAGATGACTTCAGTACGTATTTCATAATGCCTCCTCAGATCACCATGTAGATCAAAGCACCGGCTGCTCCGGCACATGCCATCACCTTGATCGGATCAACGTTTTTCAGCTGCAGCACAAGCAGCCCTGCCGCAAAGATCACCACGGCTACGGGATCGATCGCACCAGGATCGGCAGGAAGTGTACGCTGACCGTAGAAAGCCATGATCACCATCGTCACGGCAGCCGAAGCGATCATCGCGGTAACAGCCGGACGCAGACCGCCGAGGATTCCCTGCAGAACACTCAGATTCTTGTATTTTCTGTAAATATACGAGAGACAGAGAACGATCACGCAGGACGGAAAGATACAGCCCAGTGTAGCGATCACAGCCCCGGGCAAACCCGCTGTCTGAATGCCGACAAACGTCGCTGAGTTGATTGCGATGGGTCCCGGTGTCATCTCTGCGATCGTCATGATATCGGTGAACTGGGTCATTGTGAGCCACCCGTGCAGATCGACAGCCTGCTGCTGGATCAGAGGCAGTGCCGCATACCCGCCGCCGATACTGAACAGTCCGATCTGGAAGAAACTCCAGAACAATTCAAGCAGGATCATGCCTTTGCCTCCTTATCCTGTATCTTCCTGTCCAAAGCCCCAAAGAGACCGCAGACCAGGATGATCAGGATGATGTTTACACCGAAGAAACGCACAGCCGCAAATGCCAGTACAAACATCAGGATCGGAAAGATACGTTTCTGGGAACAGATCGATCTGAGCATGTTTATCACGACATCGCAGACAACCGCCGCCACTCCTGCCAGCATGCCCCGCATGACAAGTGAAACGATCAGGCTGTCTCTGAACTGTCTGTAGAAGAAGGAGATCACCGAAATGATCAGCAGCGGAGGCAGTACGGTACCCAGCACGGCGATCATCGCTCCGGGAAAACCGGCGATCTGATATCCCGTCATCACTGACGCATTGACTGCGATCGCTCCCGGTGAAGACTGCGCAATAGCCGTAATATCCATCATCTCCTGTTCGCTGATCCAATGCAGTTCACGAACAAATTTCCTGCGCATCAGCGGGATGATCACAAAGCCGCCTCCGAATGTGCAGGCACTCAGCTGAAACGTTGAGAGAAACAGTTTTTTGTACAGACCCTTTTCCATATTCTACCGACCTCCGCAATAAAAGTATTGCGTACGCATTTAAATAAGTGAAATAATATAAATATATTATTTCTATAAGTATTTAATTATAAGGAGATCTATGACCATACGACATCTGCGTATCTTCCTGGCTGTATGCCGTCAGGACAGCAACACCACCAAAGCTGCCGAAGAACTGCATATGACGCAGCCTGCTGTATCTCTGGCCCTGAAGGAGCTGGAACAGTACTATGGTGTCATCCTGTTTGACCGTATCGGCAGACGTCTGAAGATCACCGAGGCAGGACGTCATTTCCGTGACTATGCCCAGCATATTACAGCTTCTTTTGATGACATGGAGCGGGGCATGCGCAACTGGGATTCTTTCGGTATCCTGCGTGTCGGTGCCAGTATCACGATCGGCTCCCAGTTTCTTCCGTACTATGTTAAAGTCTTCAGCACCCTACAGCCGGGAACCGAGATCCACGCCAAGGTACTGCCCACCGATCAGCTGGAAGAGATGCTGATGGAGAATGAACTGGACCTGGCTCTGATCGAAGGTATCAGCCATTCTTCCGCCCTGATCAGTGAAGAATACATGGAAGACAGACTTGTTATCCTGTGCCCGAATAACGGCAGATATACGATGGGACAGACCATCTCCATTGAAGAATTCAACACCCACGAACTATTGCTCAGAGAGCCCGGGAGCGGCACCAGAGAGATCTTTGAGCGGGCCATGGAACAAGCCGGATATGCCGCACATCCCATCTGGGAAGCGATGAGCACTACTGCCCTTGTCAATGCCGTGATCCAGGGTCTGGGAACAGCTGTGCTTCCGTACCGTATGGTCAGAAACTCCGTCAACCGCGGCCTGACCACTGTCGTCAAAGTCGATAAGCTTGATCTTACCAGACGTTTCTATATCCTCCGGCACAAAGAAAAACTGCTGACAAAGACAGCAGGTATATTTCTTGATATCTGCAGGAACTACGAAATGGATTATCCCCTGCCGGAGGCCTTTGACCTGTACTGACGCGAAAGATATAATACTCTCATGATCAAGGTAAACTATCATACACATACAAGCCGGTGCGGACATGCCATCGGCAAAGATGAGGACTATGTCCGCAATGCTGTACAGGCAGGCATACAGGTCTTAGGTTTCAGCGACCATGCGGCATATCACCTGAACCG
>CADBMY010000188.1 GCA_902795905.1 uncultured Erysipelotrichaceae bacterium | reverse complement strand
GGCGATGACTCTGTAAGCCATCTTGTATTCTCTTTCGTCATAGCTGTGTACCGCAAACTTCTCTGTCGCATGGATGATCGGCAGGAAAAGATCAGTATCAAAGTTTGTCTCACCGTCCTGAATCAGACAGACAAGACGTTCAAGACCCATACCGGTATCAATATTCTTCTGCGGCAGTTCCTTGTATTCACTGCGGGGAACGATGCCAGGCTTGCAGTCATACTGGGAGAAGACGATATTCCATACTTCGATATATCTGTCATTTTCAATATCCTCAAAGAAGAGCTTCTCGCCAAGACCCTGAGGATCATACTTCTCACCGCGGTCATAATACAGCTCGGTATCGGGTCCGCCGGGACCTTCGCCGATCTCCCAGAAGTTATCATACGTTTTGCGGATATGGGATTCGATCATACCGTTCTTAACCCAGCAGTTATAAGCTGTTTCATCATCAGGATAGACCGTAACATAGAGTCTCTGGGGATCAAAACCGATCCACTTGGGAGATGTCAGGAATTCCCATGCATAGGCAATAGCTTCTTCCTTGAAGTAATCACCGATCGAGAAGTTGCCAAGCATCTCAAAGAACGTATGATGACGGGCAGTCTTGCCGACATTCTCGATATCATTCGTTCTGATCGATTTCTGGGCATTGGCGATACGGTTGTTGCGAGGTTTCTCCGTACCGTCAAAATACTTCTTTAATGCGGATACACCGGCATTGATCCAAAGCAGAGTCGGATCGTTATGCGGGATCAGACTGGCTCCCGGTTCGATCATGGATCCCTTCTCGGCAAAGAAATCCAGGAACATCTGTCTTACCTGATCACCTGTCAACTGTTTCTGTACTGTCATATTTTCCTCCTTAAATAAAAACATACATTCCCATGCAGGAACGTATGTTATACGCGGTACCATCCTGATTCGTACATGATCTGTACGCACCTTAATTGATCCTTAACGCGGATTAACGTCTCTTTTTCAAGAGCTCTTCCGCGGCAGCTTCACGTTCATCGTATACGGGAGCTTCCACCGTCCTCCCTCTCTCTTGTATACGTCATGTACGCTACTTATCCGCGTTCAGCGATTTAACACAACAAGTATATAGCATTTCTTTCCTTTTGACATCAGGAAATTTCATTACCGTGTGCAGTCAGTCTCTTTTTCAGTGTTGTCTGACGGATATGCCTCTCCAGCTGGGATATTCCGCGCATGAATGCATTCCTGTCTCCGATCAGGATCAGGGACTGCCGTGATCTTGTAATGCCTGTATAGATCAGTTTGCGCTGCAGCATGATCGCATGTCTCTGTACGATCGGAAAGATCACGATCGGATACTCACTGCCCTGTGACTTATGTACGGAGATACAGTAGGCAAGTGAGATATTGCCGATATTATCACCGCTGTATTCAACGTATATGCCGTCAAAGTTAACGATCAGAACATTCTGGTGCGTTTCGCTTTCCCTGGCCGGAATGATCTCCTCAAGGATACCAATATCACCGTTATACACATCGTCATCAGGCTGATTCTTCAGCTGCAGGATCTTGTCACCTTCGCGGAATGTAACATAGCCATAGCGGGCTTCATTGCGGTCGGCAGACGGCGGATTAAATGCCTCCTGCAGCGCATTGTTCAGAACATCGATGCCGGCAGATCCTCCGTACATCGGTGAAAGCACCTGGATATCGTTGATCGTATACCCTTTATCCAGAGCATTCTGTACGATCTTTACGACTGCATTTCTCACCCCTGTTTCCGGCTGTTCGATAAAGCGTACATCCTTGTTCAGAGCAGAAAGATCAACTCTGTTATCGTGGATCATATGCGCTAATTCAATGACATCACTGCCGTCACGCTGGCGGTAGATCCGCGACAGGCGCACCAGCGGAAAACGATCGGAATCGATCAGATCACGCAGTACACTGCCAAGCGATACACTGGGCAGCTGATCCTCATCGCCGATCACACAGATGCGTTTGATCCGTTTCGATGCTTTCAGCAGATTGTAGAAAAGCCAGCTGTCGACCATTGAGAACTCATCGATGATCAGAAGATCTGCCAGGATCGGTTCTTCTTCCGTTACGCCGAATGAATTCGTCTCGAGATCCCACTTCAGCAGCGAATGGATCGTCATCGAAGGTGTATCGGTAAGCTCGGATAAACGCTTGGCTGCTCTGCCCGTAGGGGCTGCACAGACGATCGTACTGCTTGGATACAGCATACGGAATAACTGTACAAGAGCTCTGACAACAGTCGTCTTCCCGGTTCCCGGTCCTCCTGTCAGGATCATGAACGGACAGTCAAAAAAACGGTGTATCGCATTGATCTGATCTTCATCATAGGTGATCGACAATGCCTTCTGCATATCCTGCAGATACCGGTCCAGAAGTTCACGGTCACAGGCTTCAAGGATCTCATACGGATAATCTTCGAGAAACTTCGCAATACCGGTTTCTGCCTCATACTGTGTATCCGGATAGATACGGTTATCTTCCTTTACCAGACGTCCGCTGAACAGTACCTGATCAAGAATACTGTCATAGTCATACGTCAGACCCTGACACTGTTTCTCAAAGTTTTCCCGCAGGTATTCCGCCGATATATACGAATCGCCAAGACGCATGCAGAGATCCATGCACAGAGAGATCATAAATGCGTAAAGACGGCGTTCATCATCCTCCGCAAACCCAAGTGCCAGAGCGATCTTATCAGCTGTCTTAAAGCCGAAACCATCGCATTCCTCGATCACCCGGTACGGATTCTGCTTGATCTTTTCCAGAGCCTGCTTACCGTAGGCACGGTTCAGCCTGACGAGATTGCGCATACCGATACCGTGGATATTCAGAAAACGGATCAGCTCTTCCATACCGTCGTCTTCTTCCCGCAGACCTTCCGTGATCACGGTGATCTTGTCAGCGGAAAGACCCGGGATCGTATACAGCACGGATGGTTCCTGACGGATCATCTCGAGACAGTTATCTCCGAGCAGTGCAACGATTTTTTCCGCTGTCTTCCTGCCGATACCGGGAAAATTGACACCGGAGAGATACTTGATGATGCCGTCGGCTTCTTCCGGAAGCGGTCTTTCGCAGGAGACAAAATTAAACTGCATCCCGTATCTGGGATGCTCGGTATAACTTCCGTAGATGGTATACATCGTATCGGTTTCAGGCGAAGGCACCATACCTGTCACGGTGATCGTCTTTTCCTTTTCATCACTGATCAGGAATCTTGCGACGGTATACAGTGTCTCTTCATTGTGGTAAACGATGTAGATCATCTTACCGGTCAGCTTGATATAGTTTTCCAGTTCTTCCCTGTTTGTCATCTTCGCATTGCTTTGATCATCTGCATCAGGTCTTCACCGCCGGTATATACCTGTTCGATCGTACCGCCGCCGATCATCCTGTCACCAAGATAGAAGACGGCTTCCTGTCCGGGTGTAACGCCGCTGATCCCCTGCGGATAGCTGACTGTTACTTCCGTATCATTGATTTTCTTCAGTACAACGGGGTTATCCGGCTGTCTGTAGCGGAACTTGGCGGCACATGTGATCTCTTCATCGGTATCAAACAGATAATTCATCCCGCTGACCCTGCAGGAATCGCTGATCAGCCACTGTTTATTCTGCTCATCAGTTACATAGAGCTCATTCTTTTCGACATCCTTACCGATCACATAGTACGGTCCGGTACCGCCGATATTCAGCCCCTTGCGCTGACCAATCGTATAGTAAAGCACACCGGTGTGTTCACCTACAATACTATTATTGTTGATGTTGATGATATTCCCTGCTTTCATCGGCAGATAATTCGCAAGAAAGTTGCGGAAATCACGTTCACCGATAAAGCAGATCCCTGTAGAATCCTTTTTCTTTGCAATGGAAAGCCCGAGTTTTTCAGCAATCATGCGAACTTCATGCTTATCCGTATGTCCAAGAGGAAAGACAACATGGGGCAGTACATCACGGCTGATCTGAGCCAGGAAGTATGTCTGATCCTTATTGCGGTCATATGCTTTTTCAATGTAGTACTGACCGTTCTCACAGGTCATGGCTGCGTAATGCCCGGTTGCGACATCCTCAAAGCCCTGATCCCTGGCGAACTTCATGAAAGAATCAAACTTGATATATTTGTTGCACAGGATATCCGGATTAGGTGTTCTGCCCTTTCGGTATTCATCCAGAAAAGTCTGAAATACATTCTGCCAGTACTCGCGGATAAAATCTACACGCACAAGAGGAAGACCCAGGGCTTCAGCTGTTTTGGCAGCGTCATTGTAGTCTTCCTCCTGTGTACAGATCTCATGATCCAGTGTCGGGTTGCCAAGGATATCACCATTTGTCAGCGAGTCCCAGTTGCGCATGAAACCGCAGGTGACATCATATCCCTGCTCTTTCAGCATATATGCCGCAACCGCACTGTCCACACCGCCGGACAGACCGACCATGATCTTCTTACTCATCTTTTACTGCCTCTTTATTTCTGGCGCCGGCACAGAACTGATAGTTCTGGCAGCTTTCTCTGCAGGAACCGATCAGGCGTTTCAGCATTTCCGTCTTTTCCGTATCATCACTGATGATCAAAGGACGTGCCAGCATCGAGGGATACTGCCGGTAGTACTCTGTTCCCTTTGTATACCCTGCCTGTTTCAGCACATCCTCCGTGATCCGCTCATCCAGAAGCATACGGAAAAGATTCTCTTCCGTATACGGAATCGCTTCATTCTTCAGGATGTTCCTTGCCTTCCTGCATGCCGGGCAGCCCGGTACGGTATAGATCGTCATATTCCCCCGCAAATCCTATGCTGTTTTCATCGTTCAGTTTCTGCAGAAACTCTGTACAGCGTTTTAACTGCTTGTTTATGATACGGTAATTAAACGGAATTGTACATCTTTCTCCGGTATGAAAGATGATCTCGGTATGTCCGGCATCAATACTGTGAATATGGAAGACAGCATTGTACTGGATCCAGACGCATTCTTCGTGCTCAGCACGCAGGGTCGGAAAGAAGATCCTCTGCTGACGTTCGCTGATCAGTACCGCAGGTTTCTGTGATGTTCCGGTCAGTTCCCTGAAGGCTTCGACCCTGCCTTCGTAGGATGATCCGTTGGCCAGACAGCACCGGTTCAGAAATGCGAGCGGCTTAATATCTGTTTTTATGGTTTTCTGTTGATTAAGATGAAGCAGTGATCCATCCGGTATAGAAGTAATATACAGTATTTCATCAATACGATTCATGATTCTTCAAAGTATGTTTCGTTCTTGTCCTCGTTAGCATCGTCATCAGCGCTGTCATAGTAGCGGTAGTAACGTGCTTCGATACGGGCCATGGATGCTTCGGTATCACGCAGTCCCGAAAAGTACAGGAAATATACTCCCATAACAAGGAAGAAGACAAGAACAGCTATAGAAAGAAAATCACTGATAGATTCTATCATTTACATTTCCTCCTGTTCATATGTTATCAGAAAGTCTTCCCCTTTGAGGTATTCTGTCTTAGACAGCTGCGGATAACCAAGCTGACGCATGACTTCGTATACACATAAGGCGACACAATTGGAAAGATTCAGACTTCTTGCATTTGCCAGCATTGGGATCCGTACACATCTGTCAAGATTCTGACGCAGGATATGCTTGTCTATGCCTGTGCTTTCCTTACCGAAGACCAGGTAGATATCCCGGTCGGCAGGATAGTCAAAAGCATCAGGTGTCTTCTTTCCGTACCGCGTTATGTAATAAAACTCTCCTGAATTTTCTTTTCTGAATGTTTCCCAGTTCGGATATACCTTATATGACAATGTGTCGCGGTAATCCATGCCTGCCCTTCGCAGATGTTTCTCATCCATGTAGAAGCCCAGCGGTTCGATCAGATGCAGATGCCAGCCCATGGCCGCGCATGTACGCATGATATTCCCGGTATTCTGCGGGATCTCCGGCTCATAGAGCACGACATTATACATTCGCTTTTCTCCCGGCGATCACCTTCAGTACGATGTACAGGAAGGCACACAGGGCCATAAAACTGCTGATGATGCGCATCACCAGATCAAAGAAGAAGCGCTCAGGCACCATGTTGATGAGGATCTCCGTATTGGGATCCAGAAGATAGAGATCATTGTCAAAAAAGACCTCATGAAAATTGATCCAGAACGAGCTGAAATCCAGCATCGCATAGAACAGTAAGGCAAGGATAAAGACACCGAAGATGATCAAGGCTGTACCGTATCCGTTCAGCAGTATCTTCCGGTATCCGTGCTTCTGTATGATATATGCCGCAATGATCAGTACGACCGCAATGATACTCAGATAGTTTCTGACTTTCATCGCATTCAGATAAAGCTTCTTGACATCTTTCATATGAAGCTTTTCTCTGGTATCGAAGACTTCCCTGACATATCCATGCACACTGACACGGACGATCAGGTCATCACGGTTATCTTTCAGATAATCAAAAAGAACTTCTGTTGTCTTGATCAGATCATCATGCTTCATACCGGTCGCCTGTACGGTATTGTTCTGGGCATACTCGTTCTCGTAAAACGGCATGTAAAAACTCCAGAACCCGATAACCGTCAGCAGGATCGACACGATCAGGCTCAAAAACGCACATGTGACAAGTGTCTTAGTGATCTTCATTCAACCAGTTCTCCAGTTTGACAAGAGCCTTGCCGCGGTGAGAGATCGCATTCTTCTCATCCTTGGTCATCTCCGCCATCGTCTTATGCAGGGGCTCATAATAAATAATGGGATCGTAGCCAAACCCGTTTTCCCCCTTCGGCTCGCGGGCAATCAGGCATTCACAGGTATCTTCGAATACGACCGGATCCTTCCCGGGTTCCGTATAGGCTATTGCACATACATACCTGCACGTACGTACTTTTTCGTTTTCCATCCGTTCCAGGATGATCCTGTTTTTATATTCATAGGGGGTATCATGACCGAGGAATCTGGCGCTGTATACACCGGGCTCACCGCCGAAAGCATCGATCTCAAGACCTGAGTCGTCTGCAATCGCCGGAATACCGAACTTATTCGTGATATAGGCTGCCTTGATCACAGCATTCTCACGAAAAGTCGTACCGGTCTCATCGGCTTCACCGACATCACCCAGTTCATTCTGACTGATCACGGTATATCCCTTCGGTTCCAGCATTTCCCTGAATTCTCTGATTTTACCGGCATTGCTGCTGGCGATTACGATCTGTTTCATAAATGTTATTATATCACTTGTCTCTTATGTTTAAATACCGTAAGTCACTGTACCCGAATGTATCTTACGGATTATATTTTGCATACGCTGTGAAACTTTTTTGAATTTTATGCTTGAAAGAATTCCAAGACTGTGTAAAATATATAGTGCACTAGGGATATAGCCAAGCGGTAAGGCAACTGGCTCTGAACCAGTCATTCGGGAGTTCGAATCTCTCTATCCCTGCCATTGTAAATAAAGCCTGTGATATCACAGG
>CADBMY010000187.1 GCA_902795905.1 uncultured Erysipelotrichaceae bacterium | reverse complement strand
TCGGTATAGCTGCCCATAAATGTATTCAGTTTTTTGGTCTCCCAGGCTTTGCTCTGCATAAAGCTCGGCATACCCTCTCCGTCCGCTTTCAGCTGTGTTCTGATCATGCCAAGCCATGCGGAGGAAACACACTGATATGCCTTCTCATCAGCTGCTGTACGCAGTTTTTCCAGCTCTGATGCATATGACGGGAAATTTTGGATATCCGTGGTTTCTTCGGCGATCTGCAGAGCGAGATCACTGCCTAAAGCTGCCGGGATATCCAGTCCTGTCGGCAGTGAACGTGACTTCTTATCCAGTTTGGATACACCGTTTGTGAGTCTCTCGATCGCATAGCCGTCAAATGTAAATCTCTGACCCAGCACTCTGAAACCTGCAGTATCCTCATCCCACGTCTCTCTGTATACACTGTTGATCCCCGGCGAAGCGAACTGTCCAACTACTTCCCTGAGCTTTGTGAACTTGTCTTCATCTGCCGCAAGATCATTTACGGTAACATTTTCTCCGTATACGGACACAACAGCCGGATAGTATTCACTGTAACCCAGGTCATCACTCTCACCCGCAAAGAAAGCTGTTACACTGTAGATCTCCGACCACAGCTGATACACTTCCTCATCCATAGCCAGCACGGATAATACAGCACTTCTGGTCAGATCTTCGGATGCTCTGGCAAAGTTCATCTGCCCGTACCACATCATTGCCCGGAAGTAAGCCTCCAGTCTGTCTGACTCCGTATAGTAACCCCTTGGTTTGAACTGGCTGTAGTCCTGGGTATAACTCTTCTCATTCGCAAACAGGAGCGACTCGCTGACACCCGAACCATCCAGGATCATTGACAGCTCTGCCTGTGCATCTGCGCTCAGTGATGCCTCACCGCCAAGCAGTTCAACAGCGATCCCGTAGTATCCGATATTTCTCTCTGCAGCTGCTTCCCACGGTGTGCCTGTCAGCTCCTGTTTCTGGGCAAGACTGTTGGCATACAGCTTTTCGCTCATTTCCTTCAGACGGTCATACAGGTAGTCTCTTTCCGTATTCTTCTGCAGAAAAGCATAGTACTGGTGGAATGCATGCAGCAGGGAATCCGTGGTGATGAATGTCGGTACATAGCCGCCGGGATTGCTGAAGTAGATATCATAGAATTCATATCCCCAGTCGGCAGGTCTTGTCACAAAGTAGTTTTCCTGCAGCTTTGTTCTTCCTTCATCTCCGAGCGGATCATTGTACCATGTCACTTCCGGGGGATAGACACCCGGGTTGATCACTGTTCCAAGATCCGAAGAATATGCCGGTGTATTCGCTGTGATCTCTGCACTTCCGCCGAAGATATCCTCTGTAAACAGGGCCGGATGTTTCAGTACTTCTACCGGCTGTGCGGATCCTCCTGTACTGCTGCCGCCCGGTGTCTTTCCGCCGCGTCCGGAATAGACAGCCATACCGCCGACAGCGATTGCGGCCACCAGCAGAACTGCCAGAAGCGCAGTAAAAGATCTCTTCTTCGGTTTTTCCGTCTTCACTGCCTGCGGTGTAACAGTATTCTTTGCGGCAGAGGAAAGGGCTGCCTCATTGCTGAGGATATTTGTCAGCCACTGTTCGATCGTACTTTCATCTTTCAGATACTGCAGATTGGCAAAAGCCTTCGCAAAGGTATTGTCTACCGCTTTCAGTGCTTCTGCAGGATCACTGAACATCTGTGCTGCCTGTTTCTGCAGTTCAGGTCCATAGTGATCACGCAGCGCTTTCAGAGCTCCGGTATCTCCTTCACGTGCTCTTTCGATGAGTTTGCTGAGATTCCGTTTCCAGATCTCCTGTACAGTTGTCATAGTGATTCTTCCTTACATCAGATAATAGAGCAGATCATCAAGATCCAGCTCGTTGATCAGTTCTTCAATGATCTCACCGCCGGCTGACGCAAAGCCCTTGCCAAACAGACAGAGGACCGCAAAGGCAATCAGCACAAACAGCAGTGTACGGGGCCATATATGTACATTCTTCAGCAGATCAATGATCAGCACCATAAACAGCATGAACCCGATAAACATCAGGAAACAGCTGATACCCGGCACAAAGCTCATGATCAGAGCCAGCAGTAACAGCACCAACGGCGCAAACATGATCCTGGCAGCTGTAGTTAAGTGCTTGATGATATCCGTCTTTTCTTCCTTACGGCGGTTGATCAGCATACTGATCAGCGTGATCAATACAAACAGGATGACCGTGATCAGAATACCCCACAGGAATGTCTTTCCTCCGGAAAGAAGCTTCAGCATCTCCCTCTTCGCAGCCCGGATCTCTGATCCCTTTGCGCTGACACCGAACTTCTTTGCGGTATTCACAACAATGTTAAAGATCAGAATATAGAAGTTTCTCAGCGTCAGGGAATTGATCACAATACCGCCGATCAGCGTAGCTATGCATACCGGCAGGTTCGCTTCGATATCTCTGTCGGGATGAATGATCATGTCTTTCACCACCGCAAACTTCTTCAGGTCTACCGGCGGCAGTTTGATCGTCGGTGCTGCTTTTCCTGCCGGCTTGCCGGTCTTCAGGTTATATCCGCAGTTGTTGCAGAAAGATGCCCCTTTCGGCAGTTTCGTACCGCACTTGGGACAGACCGGTTCCGGCTCTGACTGTACCGGTGCCTGCGGTTCTCCAGCAGCCTTTACGATCACCGGTTCCGGTTCTTTTTCCGTTACAGGCTCTGCCTCCGTTTCCGGAGCAATCCTGTTTCCGCATACCGCACAGAACAGAGCTCCCTCCGGCAGTTCCGTACCGCAGTGCGGGCATATCGTGCCGGTCTTTACCGGTTCCTTTACTTCTTCTGCAGGTTCAACAGTCACCTGTGCCGGTGTCTCTTCCGGTTCTTCCGTCGTGACTGCAGTCTCCGGGACTTCTTCCGTCACCGGTTCTTCTGCCGTCTCTTTGATCACTTCTTCAGCAATCTCTTCCTGCTCGGCTATTACCGGGATCTCTTCCGATACAGGTTCTTCCTCTGTTTCCGCAGCTACTCTGTTACCGCACACCGCACAGAACAAAGCTCCTTCGGGCAATACCGCTCCGCAGACAGGACATTTATTTTCTTTCGGTTCTTCGATGGATACAGCTGTTTCCGGCTCCGCAGGTTCCTCTGTGAGTCTGGTGCCGCAGACAGCGCAAAATACCGAATTATCCGGCATTTCAGTTCCGCATACTGGACAAAACATGATGATACCTCCGTTATTCTCTTACTTTGTATTATACCTGATTCCTGATATGCGGACATGATAAAAGGGCCCTGAGGCCCTTTTGTGTATACCCTAGATCTTCTGGGGTCTCTTCGGTTCTTTATGAAGACGTTTAGGATCATAGGCAATATTGAATACCTTGCCTCCCACCATCTCCAGCTTACCGGGTACTCTGGCAGCACCGTAGATCGTCTTTCTGCCGAAAGACTCCGCTTCCACTTTGTCATCCGTACCGGCAAGGATACGTCCGCAGAGTTCGATTCCTTCTTCGATTACTCTGGGAGGCAGTACCTGATGTCCGCCGTATGTGATATCGATCTCATCACGGAAGGTCCAGAAGTGCAGCAGGTTTTCCAGATACTCTTCAACAGGCAGGGCATTGGCACCGCTGCAGAGCGTATTGGAGTTGCAGCAGTCACCGGTGAATGCACATCTGTTCTTCCTGTCCAGCAGTGCGATACAGCCCGGAGAATGTCCGCCGACCCAGATCACTTCGATCTGTCTGTCACCGAGGTCGAAGATATCTCCATCTTCGATCGTATAGACTTCCATCGGTTCCGGTGCCTTGAAATCATTGATATCCAGCTTATCCGCATATTCGGGCAGGGCATGGCTCTTCGCTCTCTCAAAGATTGCTTCCTGTGTCTTGGGGAAACCCGGACCCGGCATCGGATTATTCTTGCCGTAGAAGTAAGGCAGATCCCGCCAGTGGATATACGCCACATCAAAATGATAATTGCCCCCGATATGATCGCCGTGGAAATGTGTGTTGACGACCTTCATCGGTTTGTCCGTGAGTGTCTCACAGAAGGCACGCAGATTGCCGTATCCGTACATTGTGTCAATGACCAGTGCATATTCGTCCCCGTCCAGCAGGTAACAGAATACAGGATTCATCTTCGGATAGCCGCCAAAATCCGCAAATGCATAGGTGATCTGCCACGTACGCGGAAAGATCTCTGTTGCTTTGAACATCTCATTATATGCCATGATGTTCTCCTTTCATTCTTTGTTAATTTCAGTATAGCAACTGCCGGGAAAAAGACCTGCGGAAAAGAAAATGTCAGCGGTTTTACCGCAGACATTCTCAGATATTTGCAAATTTTTCTTCGTCTACTTTATGTGTCAGTGTCTCCGGCAGGCTGATCAGCAGCGGTACACGGATAAACAGTTCACACAGGATGTAGATGATGAAGACCCACTGACCGCCGATATTGTCATAGACAACACCGCTCAGCGCTGTCATCAGAGCACTGAAGATTGCTGTAAACATGCTTGTTGCACCGATCCAGCGTCCCATGATCCTGTGCGGTACAAGCTCATGTGCAATGGAACCGGCTACAGTAGCACCGATCTCCTGGAAGCCCTGAAGCATACCGACAAGGATCAGGATACCTGCGCCATGTCCTGCCACAAGCAGACCCATGCCGACCAGATATAATGCGATCGTCACAAACAGGACAGGCTTTCTGCCGTATTTGTCACTGATGATGCCCATCACATAACCGCAGACAACACTGGTCAGAGCAGTCGCTGTAACCATTGCCGCAAGGGTTGCTGCACTGGCACTCTTCGCCTCTGCCGCAAAGACCTGTACATACGGTGTGACCATCGCCATCGGCATACCGCCGATCGCCGCAATCAGCATCCACTTCCGGCAGTTCTTGTCTGCCTTCAGGATCGCAATACCGTCACGGAAGATATGTGTTTCCTTCTTGCCTGCTGTTCCCCAGCTCTTGAAGGAGAGCTTGAAGATGATGATCAGCAGGGAAATGATCGTAAAGAACAGTGCAATGTAGAATAACGGACGGATACTGTTGGGATCCGTAGGAACACCCTGAACACCCATCATATTGACAAGGATCCAACCGGATAACATCGGACCAACCATACCCAGAATACCGGCAGCCAGTGATTCACACACCAGCATGCCCTTGGCTCTGTCACAGTTGGCCAGACAGTTGCCGCAGATCGTTGCACAGCTCTGTCCGCCCAGTCTCTGTCCCATCGCATGCAGGAAGACACCAAGAGCTGCCACCTGCCAGATCTTCGCCGAAGCCAGGGCCAGATACCCGCCGGCAAGCACGCAGATACCGAAGATATATACTTTCTTCGGTCCTGCACGGTCAATGATGGAACCGATCACCGGTGCCAGCAGACCGCCCAGGATCATACCCAGACTGCTGATATATCCATACTGGGTCTTGGTTGCCCCCAGCATGACTACATACAGGGTCAGATAAGGGAGGATCATTTTGTACCCAAGACGTTCAAGGGATGTACGGATGACGGTTACCCGCCAGTCCTGCATCTGGGCTTTCCAGAACGCAGGTATGTTTAATACGGAATTACTATTCGTTGTAGTCATAAATTACCCCTCTGCATACGACTATGCTAGCACAAAGTTATCAATATGACAAAATATTTATCATTTATATAAATATCCTATCTACGTACTGTACAAAAC
The DNA here is from genome assembly GCA_902795905.1 of uncultured Erysipelotrichaceae bacterium. Taxonomy (GTDB): domain Bacteria; phylum Bacillota_I; class Bacilli_A; order Erysipelotrichales; family Erysipelotrichaceae; genus Bulleidia. Next base: position 728 of record CADBMY010000187.1, on the reverse strand, counting down.
TATATGATTCACGAATTTTGGTGATAATTCTTACTGCACTATCTGCATCACTGGTATAGTAATAATGAATCAAAGGAGTATGACGTATGGAACTGACAAAAGAACTGAAAGAACAGCTGTTACGCCTGCCTACAGGCAACTTTGCGGATAATAACCCCAACGGAGGCGTTATGGATCCCTGTATCCAGCCTGTAGATCCGACACTGAAGATGATCGGCAGGGCAGTAACTGTTGACTGTGCTCCCGGTGACAATCTGGCTCTGCATCAGGGCATGGAAGCAGCCGGTGAGGGAGATGTGCTGATCTTTGATACGAAAGGATTCACCAGAGGCGGACACTTCGGCGATATGATGGCATCCGCATGCAAGGTCAAAGGTATCGCAGGTGTTGTCATCAACGGATCCTGCCGGGACAGAGAAGACATCAGGGAACTGCGTTTCCCGGTCTATTCCATCGGCTACTGTCCTGCCCCTACGGTCAAGAAGACGCATGCCCGCATCAATGTACCGGTATGCGTAGGCAATGTCACGGTATATCCCGGAGATCTGATCTTCGGTGACGGAGACGGTGTCATTGTTATCCACAAGGAAGATGAAGATACCGTGATCCCGGCAGCCCTGAAGAAGTTTGCCAAGGAACAGGAGATCCTCGAGCGTATCCATAACGGCGAAAGCACGATGCAGATCTACGGCTTTGACAAGCTCTGATCAGACTAAAAAGTTCGCTTT
>CADBMY010000186.1 GCA_902795905.1 uncultured Erysipelotrichaceae bacterium | reverse complement strand
GGTGAGTATGCGGCCATCCAGAGAAGCTTCACAATGATCTCCATGGCTCCGATGGGACCGATGCTGTTCATTGTTGTACCGCTGATCAAGAAGTACGGCAGACATAAGATGATCATTATCGGTTCAGTCATCGCTGCAATCGGTGCGATCGTTGCCTTCTTCGGTGCCGGACATACGATGCCTGTCTATGTTGGTACAGGTCTTGGCGGTATTGGTGCTATGTTCTACGTCTATACAATGATGAGCTTCACCGGTGATGCGATCGACCATGTCGAGTACTCGCAGAGAGTTCGTGTTGAAGGTATCACAGCAGCACTTGTCGGCTTCATGCATTCCATGGCTAACGGTCTTGGTCAGGGTCTGTTCAACTTCGGTCTGCTTGCGACAAAGTATGTCACACCAGAAGCAATCGGTACATTTGAAAAGAACGGAAAAGTGATCGAGATGTTCGCTGACCAGCCGGCAGCTGCAACAACCTGGATCAACTTCTCCTACCAGGGTGCTATCGCTCTGACAGCGATCCTGTTCTTCGTACTGTTCATGTTCTTCTTCGATATCGATAAGAAGATGCCGGCGGTTCAGGAAGAACTGACAGAGAGAAAGAAAGCTGAATGTGCTGCCAAGGGTATCCCGTATGTATCACCGCTGGATCAGCAGAGAGAAGAGATTGCCAAGCAGCAGGCTGAAGCAGAAGAAGCACGTATTCGCGAGCTGAAGGAAAAGTGTCAGAAACAGGGTCTTGACTTCGATACAGAGAATCAGAAGTATCTGGACAAGAAAGCGAAGAAAGACGCAAAGAAAGCTGCGAAGAAAGCAAAAAAGAATAAACAGTAGTATATGAATACAGGCTGTCGGCAGTAGCCGTCAGCCTGTTATTATCAGAAACCTGAAAGAGGATATAAACATGAGAATAAGAACGGAATTAAACAGGCAATGGATCTTCTGCCAGCCCGGCAAAGACGCTGTAACCGTAGATCTTCCGCATACATGGAATGCCGAAGACGGACAGGACGGCGGTAATGACTACTGGCGGGGAACAGCCGTATATACAAAGCAGTTTGCGTGTGAGGAAGATCTTTCTGACAAAACTATATACCTGGAGGTACCGGCAGCCGCAATGAGCGCAGAAGTTATCCTGAACGGCACAAAGCTCTGCACACACGCAGGCGGATATTCGCTGTTCAGAGTGGATCTGACAGAACATCTGCAGAAGGAGAATACCCTGGAGATCCGTGTGGACAACAGCGCCAATGACAGCGTATATCCGCAGATGGCAGACTTTACCTTCTATGGCGGTCTCTACCGCGGTGTAAACCTGCTGACGGTATCCAAGGTACACTTCGAACTGGTCAAGGACGGTACCCCGGGCATCAAGGTCACACCGTGTGTGGATCTGCAGGAAAAGAAAGCGACCGTAACGCTGGAAACGTGGCAGAACGGCGGCGATGCGGTATGTTTCGAGATCGGTGAGCAGAAAGCCTGTGCAGAAGTCAAGGACGGCCATGCCTGTGCAGAGATCGTTCTGGAAGATGTACATCTCTGGGACGGTGTTGATGATCCGTACCTGTATACCGTAAAGGCAGTACTGCTTGATGACGGAGAAGCCGCGGATGAGATCTGCACACGCTTCGGATGCAGAGAATTCCGCATGGATCCGCAGGAAGGCTTCTTCCTCAACGGCAGAAGCTATCCGTTAAGAGGTGTATCCAGACATCAGGATATGATCGGTCTCGGAAATGCCCTGACAGTCAAAGAACACCTACATGACATGGAAGTAATCAGGGAGCTCGGTGCCAACACGGTACGTCTTGCCCACTACCAGCATGCCCAGGAATTCTATGATCTCTGTGATGAGAACGGTATCGTGGTCTGGGCAGAGATCCCCTATATCACCAAGCATATGACAAACGGCAAACAGAACGCTGTTACACAGATGAGAGAACTGATCACACAGTGCTATCATCATCCGTCGATCGTCTGCTGGGGTCTTTCCAACGAGATCACGGCCAGCAGTCCCTGCACGGAAGAGCTGATCAATGATCACCGAGAACTGAATGATCTGTGTCACAGAATGGATCAGACAAGACCTACCGTCATGGCTCACGCATTCATGCTGGAGAAGGATTCTCCGCTGATCCCGGTATCGGATATTGCCAGCTATAACCTGTACTTTGGATGGTATCTCGGCGCACTGGAGCAGAATGATGCCTTCTTTGATGAATATCATGCGAAGTATCCGGACAGAGTCATCGGGTTCTCCGAATACGGTGCCGATGCCAACACCCGGTTCCACTCTTCAACTCCCGAACAGGGTGATTACAGCGAAGAATACCAGTGTGTATATCATGAACATCTGCTGAAGTGCATTGAGGAAAGACCGTATCTCTGGGCAACACATGTCTGGAATCTGTTTGACTTTGCGGCAGATGGCAGAGATGAAGGCGGCAAGAAGGGACAGAACCAGAAGGGTCTGGTGGAGTTTGATCACGAGACAAAGAAAGATGCGTTCTACCTGTATAAGGCTGCCTGGAGCAAGCAGCCGTTTGTACATCTCTGCGGCAAGCGTTATGCGGACCGTACGGAGGATACCGTACAGATCAAGGTATACTCCAACTGTAACCGTGTGACCCTGTACGTGGATGGTGAGGAATGCGGCACAAAGACCGGTAAGAAAGTATTTGTATTCGAAGTCCCGCTGACCGGTGAACATACGATCAAGGCAGAATCCGGCGAATGCACAGATACGATGACAGTCAGAAAGGTATCGGAACCGAATCCTGCATATCTCTTCAGGAAACAGGCTGTAATCAACTGGTTCGATGCGGCAGACTACGATCCGGCGTATTACTCGATCAAGGATACGATGGGTGATCTGCGGAAGAATCCGCATACAGGTGCGATCCTGGCAAAGATGATGGAGCGCATGACAGCCAGCAGAGGTGATGTGGCCAAGGGTGCTAATGAGAATGCCAACCTGCAGAAGATGATGGCCGGCCTGTCACTTGAGAGTCTGATCAAACAGGCAGGTGACAGTGTGCCGGCGGAGATGATCCGCAGTCTGAATGCTGCTCTGCAGAAGATCAAGAAGTAAACAGAGGTAGGGTAATGCAAAAACAGGTATTTAATCCTTATCTTCCTTCATGGGAGTATGTACCGGACGGAGAGCCTAGAGTCTTCGGGGATAAACTGTATGTATACGGCAGTCACGACAGATTTGGCAGCGATGACTACTGCCTGAATGATTACGTCTGCTGGTGGGCACCGGTATCCGATCTGACGGACTGGCACACAGAGGGCGTCATATACAGGGCTGTGCAGGATCCTCGCAACACCGACGGGAAGATGCATATGTGCGCACCTGACTGCGTACAGGGACCGGATGGCAGATATTATCTGTATTATCAGCTCCATGCCCTGCAGTGCACATGTGTGGCCGTAGCGGATGAGCCGCAGGGACCGTTTGCATACTACGGTGCAGTTAAGCATGAAGATGGTACACCGTGGGGAGAGAAGAAGGGTGATGCGTTCGTCTTTGATCCGGGTGTGCTGGTCGATGATGATCAGAGAGTATATGTGTACTGCGGCTTTGGTGCGCATGGCTTCATGCGGTATGTATTTAAGATGCGAGGGAATAACGTGGATGGCTCATTCTGCCTGGAACTGGCTCAGGATATGATCACGGTCAAGGGCGGTGAACATCCGATCGTTCCCGGACACAATCTCGCAAAGAATACCGAATACGAGGAACACGCGTTCTACGAGGCTAGTTCGATCCGTAAGGTCAACGGAATGTACTGCTATGTCTATTCTTCCGAGAAGAGTCATGAGCTGTGCTATGCGTACAGTGATTCACCGACGGAGGGTTTCCGCTACGGAGGGACCCTGATCAGTATCGCGGATATCGGATACAAGGGGAATACAACACCGCTGAACTATACCGGGAATACCCACGGCGGTATGACGGAGATCAACGGACAGTGGTATATCTTCTACCACCGGCAGACAAACCGCAAAAAAAGCAACCGTCAGGGCTGTGCGGAGAAGCTGAATATCCTCGCGGACGGTACGATCGAACAGGCGCAGGTGACTTCCTGCGGTCTGAATGACGGACCGCTTCAGGCAAAGGGCTGCTATGAGGCAAGGATCGCCTGTCTGCTCAGCGGAAAAGACGGCATCATCTCCAGTGACGGAGCTGAGAAGAAGGATAAGAAGATGCTTTATCCGTACTTTACCCAGAGCGGGGAAGACCGCGAGGATGATGGTGATCAGTATATTGCGAACATGAAGGATGGTTCCTGGTGCGGTTACCGGTTCTTCGCCTTTGACGGTGATGAAACGAATATCTCTATCTGTGTGAAGAGTACGGATTACGGTGTGCTGACCGTACATTGTGAGAAGGATCAGGCACCGGCTGCTGTGATCCCTGTCTGTCCGTCAGAGACATGGAATTCCTTTGGCGCATCCATGAAAGTTAAGGAAGGTACCTCGGCACTGTACTTTGTATATCACGGTACAGGGTCCATGGACTTCAGATCATTTGAGATCAGATAAAAGATAAAGGCACTGGGAACGGTGCCTTTACAGTTTCAGGTGTTTTTTCCGGTATTCGGCAGGAGGCATACCGACGGTTTTGCGGAAGGTATCCGCAAAGAAGCTGCGGTTGCCGAAACATAATCTGTCACTGATACTCTGGATACTCATCTCTGTTGTCGCAAGCAGGATCTTGGCGCGGTCGATCCGGGCTGTACGTATATATTCATTCAGGGACTTGCCGGTCTCGGTCTTGAACTTCCGGGACAGGTAATACTCGGAATAGCCGACACGGCGGGCTAGTGTCTCCAGGTCGATCTGGCTCTCCAGGTGGGTATCGATGTAATCGCAGCAGCTCTGTACAGGCGGTGAGTACAGCTGCTTGTTTTTGCGGTTGTGCACGGTCTCGATAAAGTCCGCATACATGGAATGACCGATATGCACGGTATCGGTAACGGAAGTACACTGCAGGACATCGTTGATGTAGGCATCTCCTTTGGAGTATGCGACTTCCGGAGAGAGGCCGCCCTCGATCGCTGCACGTGTACAGAGAGAAATAAAGACGATCTGTGATATCATCGCATGTCTCATGGCATTCCTGTCACCGGAACCAACACCGGTACTGACAGAAGAGGCACGTTCCAGAGCTTTCTTGTAAAATAGATTGCCTTCCCTGACCATCCGCAGAAGTTCCTGCTCAGCCATGTATGTCTGGATACGGTTGCGGGAAGGTGCTTCCGGGGTGGTGTCAGCTTTCTTTGAAGAGTAGAAGACAATATCGGGGACAGTGATCTTCTTCCCGGTAATACAGTAATTGAACATGATCGCATGCTGGAACAGGACCGAAGTCATAACGACGGGAATACGGCGCAGGATCCTGCGGAACTTTGGACGCCAGCTTTCCGTGACATCGGAGTTGTTGGTGATCGTTCCGATCGTTTCATAACTCAGATCCTGGGTAGCTACCGGTCCGTAAACATAGATCTTTGTGACATGTTCATCGCTGTCTGTCTCAAAGGCTGCGCACCACAGCAGCCCCTGGGCAATACTGAGCACGATCAGGTCATGGTGTTCCTTACAGTAATCGACAAGATACTCCAGAAGTCCGGAGGCCGCAAACATCTTGTGCAGGGCCATGTCCCGGGCATCCGTGCTGAGCAGGTTACCATCTGTATCGTATGTCCACAGATGATGTTCACCTCCGCATGACATCAGTTCGAAGAAACAGTTCAGTCTTTCTTCCGCAGGCATTTCAAGAAACTGCATAGTATGATCCTCTTTGGTTTAACACTTCTGCATGAATGATCGAACAGAATAATTCGTAATATCTCTAAAAACTATTATAGATATAAAACAGCGAGAATTCGAACATAATACATGATAATTAGATTACTATCGTCAATCAGGCTTTATCCGAAGGAGACAGTATATGCATATCTGTCTTTTCTTTATCGAATTCGGAAATATTAAAGCGAATGTACAAATATGAAGCGGGTATACGGATTGTTAAGATGAAACTGCATAATCATGTGTGATACATGGCACAGGAGGATAAAGATAATGACAGTAGGTGAAAAAGTAGCAGCTGCCAATCAGAAGGTTATCGAGATCATGACAAAGGCGAGACCTGTCTGGACAGATGTCAAACCTGCAATTGATGCAGTACCGGGTATGGAGAAGAATCTGATCCTGATCCCCGGTCCCCCGATCGAACCCGAGGATCTGCCGATCCCGTTAAAGACGGCTGTCTGCGGTGCTGCCGTACATGATGGTCTGGCTGAGACGGTGGAGGAAGCCTGGGAGATGGTCTTGAAGCGGGAGATCCGTATTGGTTCCTCACAGAACTATAACTGCGGCAATGCGGCTTCAAGCGTAATGAGCCCGAGCATGCCGGTATTTGTTGTTGAGGATAAGACC
>CADBMY010000185.1 GCA_902795905.1 uncultured Erysipelotrichaceae bacterium | reverse complement strand
TCTCTCAGCATCAAGTGCAATTCTTCAAAGCAGTATGTCAGTACACTGTCAGGCGGTAATAAGCAGAAGGTCGCATTCGGCAAATGGGTGGGAAGAGATTCCCAAATCCTGATCCTGGACTGTCCGACCCGCGGTGTGGATATCGGTGTGAAACAGGCAATGTATCAGCTGATGTACAGAATGAAGCAGGAAGGGAAATCGATCATCCTGATCTCGGAGGAAATGACGGAACTGATTGGTATGTCCGACCGTCTGCTGATCATGAAGGACGGCAGGCTGGCAAAGGAGCTGATGCGAAGCAGAGACCTGAGCGAAGCTGATGTGATCGAGTACATGATCTGAGGTGCGGTATGAAAAACAGACAGAGAAAAATAAATGCTGCAGGTATTCTGAATGCGGCACCTGTGATCGGACTGATCCTTCTGGCAGCTGTATTCGTGATCATCGCACTGGTCAAGGATATCAACCTGTCATACAGTTTTAAAAATATTGTGAACCAGTCGATCATCACCATGGTCGTAGCAACCGGTGCAATCTATATCTATACACTTGGCGCATTTGATATCTCACTCGGCGCATCCATGTGCGTCAGTGCAATCGTCGGCGCAATGGCATTTAACCGGACGGGGAGTCTGGCGGTGATGCTGGCGGTATGTCTTGGCTGTGCCGTACTGATCTCATTGATCAGTTCGCTGCTGGCATCGGTGTTCAATCTTCCGGTATTTGTGACAACGATCGCGATGCTGTCGCTGCTGAATGCCCTTGTCATGGTTCTGATCCGTGCCAACGGTACAGGTGATGTGGTACAGGTTCCTGCGGCAGCGGTACGCAGTATCAATAACGTGTGGTTCAGACTGCTGGTCCTGGCTCTGTTCATGATCCTGTGTGTCACAACATTCAACTATATGAAGCTGGGCAGACAGGAGAAGTTTGTCGGAGGGAATCCGCTTTGCGCAAAGCTTACCGGCATGAACGCAAAGAAGCTGTCGGTGATCGGCTTCATGATGGCCGGCATCGGGGTTGGTCTCGGTGCATTCCTGACGATCGTATATGCCCCTACGCTTTCACGCAATACAGCAGGCAGTGTCGGCATGGATGTCATTATATCCATCGTCTTCGGCGGTATGCCTGTATCGGGAGGTGCCCGCAGCAGGATCACTTCGGCTGCCGTTGGTGCACTCTCCATGACGATGCTCTCACAGATCATGCTGGTGCTGAATCTTGACTCCGGTATCAGTCAGATGGTCAAAGCGGCTATATTCCTGTTAGTCGTAAGTGTATCGATGCTTAACAGCAGAAAACAGATTCTGCCCAGATAAATAGAATACTGAAAAGATCAGGGAGGAAAGAATGATGAAATCTTTAAGGAAATTCTTGGTTCTGCAGCTTTCGCTGATGATGGCACTCTGCCTTGGCGCATGTTCAGGCGGAGGAAGCGGTCAGGCGGAAGATCCGAGCGCAAAGACAGTGAAGATCGGTGTACTTGTATCAGATACAACAAGTGCTGAAGCATTGGCTTTCAGATCGTATTACGAGGACTATATCAAATCCGTATACAACGTAGAGTTCATGTTCTCGGATGAGCTGAAGGATGCGGCTGCCGAACAGAGTGCGATCGACAACTTTATTGCCAATAACTGCCAGGGGATCATCTCCATGGCTTCGGCAGACAGACCTGCACAGATCGAAAAGTGTGAATCGGAGAAGATCTATTATGCCGTAGCTACAGGTACACTGACGGATGAACAGTATGAGACCTACAAGGGCTATGAATACTATGTGGGTGCCATCGGACCGGATCTTTCGATCGAATATCAGACAGGTTATGACATGGCTAAGTATTTCCTTGACCAGGGTTATACAAAGTTCGGTATGTTTACAGGTGCTTCTGTATACTTCACGGAGATGCATATCTACCGTGCTGCAGGTATGCTCGCAGCAATGTGCGATGCCGGAAACGGAACATATAACGGTGTTACGGGAATGGATATCGTTGGAAAGATCATGGCTGACGGCGGCGAAGTAACGACAGGAAAGATCGGCAGTATCGAGCTGAACGGTGTAGTCTCCGGATATGACTTTGACGATGCATGGTTTGGCAAACTGGCGGCTGTAGCCAATGATCCCGAGGTAGAAGTACTTCTGGCAGTAGGCTCCGGACAGGTGACATTTGCAGGATTTAAGCCTGAAGGAAAGATGCTTGGTGATATCGACTGCTATACAGCAGACTCCGTAGGTCTGATGGAAGCAGGCACACTGAACTATCTGGCAGGTAAGTTCTCTGCTTCGATCGGTCCGATCTTCGCGGCAACATTATCTGCAGCATACGGCAAACCGATCCGTACCAGCGAAGGAAATGCATTTGCGCTCTCACAGGGCTACTGGGTCGCAAAGGATGCGGAGACCGCAAAGAAGTACTACGAAGTAGATTCTTCCGTTACAGATCCGGCTTACAGCAAGGAACAGCTCGACACACTGATCGGCGCTTCCTACGATGACTTTGCAAAATTCGTATCAGCTTATTCATTTGATGAGATCAAGAAATAGATAGTAAATACATATCGAGGTGAATGATGAGTAGAGGAAAGAGGATCGCCGGTGCACTGGCAATACCGGCAGGTGTACTGATCGTATGCATGCTGATCAGTATGAGCTGCGGTGTATCCCTGTTTGGGTCACCCCTCAGCAGGATCACATTTGTACGTGCCGGGGCAAATGTACTTCTGGTAACATTTGCACTGTCGATCAATCTGAATTCGGGAAGATTTGATTTCTCAATCGGATCGGCAGCACTTCTTTCCTCTGTCATCAGTTCCATGATCACCCTGAAGCTGAATGCCGGACCGGTCGTGATGCTGATACTGTCAGTTGTGATCGGAGGAATACTTGGTCTGCTTTCAGGATTTGTATATGTCACCGTTAAGCTGCCTCCTATCATTGTATCGCTTGGCATGGCACTGTTTTACGAGGGCATGGCATTTACGCTGACAGGCGGACATGGTGTATCCTTTGCGTCAAATACAGCACTGCTGGGCTTTGGAACAGTCACAAACTATCTTCTGATCTCGGCTGCAGCACTGATCCTGATGATTGCTGTGTTTGATCACACGAGCTTCGGTTACGAATACAAGGCGCTTGTCTCGGGACAGAAAGTGGCAGTGAATACCGGTATACGTGAAGTTCCGAATGCGCTGATCTGCTATCTGATCGCAGGAGCACTGATGGGTGCCCAGGGATTCATATCGGCGACGAACAACGGTGCGATCACCATGTCACTGAACTTCGGCTCCATTTCACCGATGTTCATGGCCTTCCTGCCAATGTTTATCGGAGGCTTCATCGGAAGGTATACCAGTGATAAAGTTGGCTATCTGCTTGGTGCTCTGACCAGTGCAACCATCTCGCTGACATATATACGTCTGGATATTCCTTCGTCTACACAGCAGATCGTTTCAGCTCTGCTCATGGTCACATTCCTGATCTATCTGAATAACGAAGGAAAACTGAAGCAGCTGCTGAAACACTGAACAAAGAACCAAAGGAGTATTGTCCGTTTGAATGTCATTCTCAGGACATGACAGAAGCTATTCTGCGGCGGCTCCTTTTCAAAATGCCTTTTGACAAGAGTAACGGAGGTCTGATATGCGAAATGAATATTTTCTCAGGAAAGCTGAGGAGCTGAAACCTGCTCTGTTCCGCGAAGAGATCGTACTGGACGGAGAAGGGAAGCCGATGGAAGATGGTGAAGAGGTGATATATGACTTTGGCAGCCATTATACAGGATATCTGCGCATTGATTTCGGGTATGAGGGTCATCACCCTGATGCGCCGCTGACCTTCTCGGTACAGTTTGCGGAGATCAGGGAAGAACTGGACCTGGACCCGGAGGAGTATCACGGCTGGATCTCCAGGAGCTGGATCCAGAAAGAAACCGTTCATCTTGATGTTGTTCCCTCGGTATGCCAGCTGAACAGAAGATATGCATTCCGTTACGTCAGGATCAGGATCCTGCATGCGTCAGGGAATTACCGGCCTGTCATCAGAAAACTGTTCTTAACAGCTGTAACAAGCGCTGACAGCAGGAATGTACCGGCAGTGCAGTTTACCGGAGATGATCTTGTGCTGGACAGGATATCGCAGCGTACACTCCGCAACTGCATGCAGGAGGTATTCGAGGATGGCCCGAAGCGCGACCGCAGACTCTGGCTCGGAGATCTCCGGCTTCAGGCCCTGGCGAACTATCAGACCTTCCGGAACAATGATCTGGTGAAAAGATGTCTGTATCTGTTCGCCGGCAGTACGCTGGATGAGGGAAGACTGGCCTCCAATATATTTCTGGAACCGCAGGTGGAGTGTGATGATCAGACGATGTTTGACTATACGCTTTTCTTTATCAATACCCTGTGTGATTACTACCGTGAAAGCGGGGACAGGGAAACACTGAGCGATCTGCAGCCTGTATGCATGCGTCAGTATGAACTGCTGAAGAACTGCTTTGACACCACAGGCATGATCGATACGGAGAAAGCCGGCAGGATATTCGCGGACTGGAATTTTGAACTGGATAAACAGGCCTGCGGACAGGCGGTCTGGATCTATGCCGTAAGAGACCTGATCAGGATCTGCAGGGAATGCGGGGAAGATACAACTGAGCTGGAGAATGATCTGAAGATGAAGACAGCTGCAGCCATGCGTCTCTATGATGAGAAAACAGGCATGTTTGTCAGCGGACCGGAACAGCAGATATCCTGGGCATCACAGATCTGGATGATCCTGGCAGAGGTGCCGGACAGAGATCTCTCGGAAAAGATCCTGCGCAGACTGCCGGAGATAAAAGATGCCGTACAGCTGAACAGCCCGTATGCATATCATCATTACATCCAGGCTCTGATCAATACCGGGATGAAGGATGAAGCATATACTGCCATGCATGAATACTGGGGAGGGATGGCAGCACTTGGCGCAGATACATTCTGGGAATTATACAATCCTGAACAGCCGTATGTATCACCGTACGGCGGACTGATCGTCAACAGTTTCTGCCATGCCTGGAGCTGTACGCCCACATATTTCCTGAGGAAGTACTATGCTGAGAAGGAACCGGATGACGGAGGAGATATTTAAAACAGCAGAAGACCTGTGCTGCATGTCCTGTGCCTCTGAGCAATGAACAGATGAAAGCGGCAGGAGATATGAATGACCGCAAATTAAAGGCGATCATCCACCCGCAGTGGTAAAGTCTGCTATAGTATTATGTGGTAAAGAAAGCGAGATAGTGTGATATGAGAATTGCTCTGATCAATGAAAACTCACAGGCTGCGAAAAACAGTCTGATTGAAAAAGCTCTGCGCAAGGTTGCGGATGCCAAGGGTTACGAAGTCGTCAACTACGGTATGTACAGTGCGGATGATGAAGCACAGCTGACATACGTTCAGAATGGTATTCTGGCAGCTGTTCTGCTGAATTCCGGTGCTGCTGACTTTGTCGTTACCGGCTGCGGTACGGGTGAAGGCGCAATGCTGGCGCTGAATTCCTTCCCCGGTGTGATCTGCGGACATGTTGAGAATCCTCTGGATGCCTATACATTTGCCCAGATCAACGACGGCAATGCGATCTCCATTCCGTTTGCGCTTGGCTTCGGCTGGGGCGGTGAACTGAATCTGGAATACATCTTTGAGAAGCTGTTCAGCGAACCCTTCGGCGGCGGTTATCCGAAGGAGAGAGTTGTCCCTGAGCAGAGAAACAAGAAGATCCTGGATACTGTACGTGCAGAGGCTTTCCGTCCGCTGGCAGATATCCTGTATGATCTGGATCCGGAACTGGTCAAGGGTGCCTTTGCCGGTGCTCACTTTGACGAATACTTCTTCCGTGACTGCAAGGATGAAGCACTTGCGGAAGTGGTCAGAAAACTGAAATAACCGGAAGATCACTGCATCTTCAGG
>CADBMY010000184.1 GCA_902795905.1 uncultured Erysipelotrichaceae bacterium | reverse complement strand
GTTGAGCAGAAAGGTGTCGTTGTGGCTTACGGCAATTTCCTTACCCGGGAAATGTATGACGGTCTCCTGGCTTCCTCGAAAGCACCGAATGTGACGATCCTTGCGGAGGATGAGAACTACTGCAGGTTTGATCTGAAGACGGCCAACGGCAGCGGGTACTATTACCTGGTCTGGCTTGATATGGGCAAAGGTACAGGTGTCGGCCTGACTTCCATTGAAAACGAAGAAGATTTTGACAGAGTTGTTGAGAACATTTCCTTTACTCTGAATAAATGATTGACATAATACCTGATCGTGAAGTAACATATTAGCGTTATCCATTACCAGAGACAGTAACGGCGAAGGCTTAATGATGTTACCGAGGTAGAAAGTAATACAGTACTTTTATGCCCTTGCTGTCTGCAGGGGCTTTTATATCTTACCGGTATGCGATAACAGAAAGGAAGGAAAACGATGAATCAGGCTGTTTTGGAAAGTAAAAAGAACGTAGTTCAGGAAATCCAAGAAAAAATGGCGAATTCCGGGTCGAGTGTTGTCGCGGAGTACCGTGGTCTGAGCGTTGCTGAAGTTACCGAGCTGCGCAGACTCTTACGCGCTGAGGGTGCTGAGATGAAAGTCTACAAGAACACTCTCGCTACAAGAGCTGCTGAAGCTGCTGGTTTCGACGGTCTCAAAGACGTTCTGACAGGTCCTAATGCGTTAGTGTTCGGATCGGATGAAACTGCTGCTAGCCGCGTTCTTGCGGACTATGCGAAGAAGCATAAAGCATTGATTCTCAAGGGCGGTATTGTTGAAGGCCGTGTAATTGACGCTGCTGCGGTCAATGAACTTGCTTCACTGCCGAACAGAGAAGGTATGCTGTCTATGCTGTTGTCTGTATTACAGGCACCTGTATCCTCATTCGCTCGTGCTATCCAGGCTGTTGCCGATGCACAGGCTAACGGAGGAGCTCCGGCTGAAGCTGGTGAAGAAAAAAATGAGGCTGCGGAGGCAGCCGCCTGATAGGGAGGAGAAAAATCATGGCAAAATTAACACAGGAAGAGATCTTAGCGTATCTCGATGAAGCAACGATCCTTGAACTCAATGCACTCGTTAAGGCAATTGAAGAAAAATACGGCGTTTCTGCTGCTGCTCCGGTAGCTGTAGCTGCAGGTCCCGCTGCTGCTGAAGAAGAGCAGGGTCCGACAAGCGTCAACGTAGTAATGACATCCTTTGGTGATTCCAAGGTTGCTGTTATTAAGGTTGTTCGTGAGATCACAGGCCTTGGTCTGGTTGATGCGAAGAAGCTGGTTGACGGCGTTCCTGCAGAGATCAAGAAGGAGATCACTCCTGAAGAGGCTGAAGAGATCAAGAAGAAGCTCACAGACGCAGGTGCTACTGTTGAGATCAAGTAAGCTGATTTACAACTTAAATTAAAAAGCCGAAGGCCCTTCGGCTTTTAGACCCTATGAAAGGATACGGCAGAATGCAGACACATTACTTTACGGATAATAGCAGTCTACACTCCAATGAGAAAACCTGTCGGTATTCTTTCATGGGGCACATTTATGAATTTGTCACGGATGACGGTGTTTTCAGCAAGTCTTCGATAGATGAGGGATCCAGGATCCTTCTGGAGGCGGTAAGTGCTGAGGATATCCATGGGGAAGTGCTTGATCTTGGCTGCGGCTACGGGCCGATCGGGATCATTGCGGGCACATTGTTTCCCTCCTGTCATCTGACAATGACGGATATCAATCCCAGAGCAGTCGGTCTTGCGGTGCGCAACTGTGCTGCCAACGGTGTTGAGGCGGAATGCTTCGTCTCGGACGGTTTTGCGGGGATCACAGGCATTTTTGACCATGTCCTGACCAATCCTCCGATCAGAGCCGGCAAGAGCGTGATCTACAAAATGTTTGAAGATGCTCATATGCATCTGCATGACGGCGGTTCTCTGTATGCGGTAATACGCAGGAAGCAGGGGGCGGAAAGTGCCGTGAAGAAGTTTGCGGAAGTATTCGGGAACTGTGAAGTGATCCTCAGAAGCCGGGGATACTGGGTATTAAAGGGAATTCGTGTACTTTGACGAATTGACTGATAAATGTTATTATTATAAATTGCAAACAAGTCGGAATTAGTTAAGGGTTACTGTACCCTTTTCGACGTTTCACCGATGCAGACGAAAGGATGGCGATTTCATGGAAAATAAAGAGACATACCACGTTGTGCATTATGGCAACAAAGCTACCCGCCGTGACTATTCCAAGGTCAGTGCGGGGTTGGATCTGCCTGATCTCGTTGAGATCCAGACAGCTTCCTTTGAGTGGTTCATTGCACAGGGCATCCGCGAAGTCTTTGAGGACATTTACCCGATCAATAACTATGGCGGTAACATCAAGTTAAAGTTTATCGACTATGAGTTCGGGGAACCCAAGTACGACATCAGTGAGTGTAAATACCGGGAGGTCAACTACAGTGCACCTCTGAAAGCCAAGATGGAACTGGAGATCTACGACGATGAAGTCGGCGAATTCATGTCCAAACAGGAAGAGGTATTCCTCGGGGATTTCCCTTTGATGACGCCTACGGGTACATTTATTATCAACGGTGCCGAACGTGTTATCGTTTCTCAGATCGTACGTTCTCCCGGCGCATACTTTGATGTGATCTCGGAAGACCGTACAGGCCGTGATACATATACATGCGAACTGATCCCGAGCAGAGGAACCTGGCTTGAATTCATGTCTGATGACAAGAAACAGGCTCTCGGCAGGATCATGAACGTTTCAATTGACCGCCGCAGAAAGATTGCCAGCACGATCCTGTTCAAGGCGATCGGCATGTCGCTGGACAGAGAGAAGACAGAAGATCCGTTTGATACGACAGGGATTCAGAAGTTCCTGAAGGCTCTTCGTTTTGAACTGTATCCGGACGTGATCGTTCCCGAAGAACAGAGAGAGTTCCAGAATATTTACATGCTGCTGTATACCAGTGTTTTCGGCAACTACGAAGAAGTAAAGAATACACTGGCTAATGATAAGGTCAAGGATACTCACGAAGCTCTGCTGGAGGTCTATGAGAACCAGCGTGCTGATGAGATCGCGACGATCGAAGGTTCCATGAACCTGATCGATGCGAAGTTCTTTGACTACCGCAGATATGATCTGACCAAAGCCGGACGCTACAAGGTCCTGAAGAAACTGAATGTGCTTGACCGTATGGAAGGTCATGCCCTGACAGAAGACCTGATCAGTGCTGACGGAAAGGTGATCATGCCTGCAGGAGTGATCATCGGCAAGAATGAGCGCAATGCCTTAAGACCTGAGATCAACAAGGGTATTAAGACAAGAGCACTGCCTTTCATGCACAGATTCTCCCATCCGGAGATCGTGGAAGTATCCACAGACTGTGCGCTGACAGGCCGTATTCTGGCTCAGTTTGTCGAGAATGATCAGATCACACTGAACTACGG
>CADBMY010000183.1 GCA_902795905.1 uncultured Erysipelotrichaceae bacterium | reverse complement strand
GGCAAGGTCATTGCCGATCTCTCCCGTGCTTTCCTGAATACCAACGGTGCCGTCAAGCATGCGGATATCGCTGTTGAAAAGACAGACCGCACCGAACTCGGCAAGAGCTCCGTACAGGATCTTCTGAGTCTTGCCGGAAGCCTTAAGAGTGCTTCCCGCCGAGGTCTTGTGGAACGCTTCGACAGTACTGTAGGTGCCATGAGCGTACTGATGCCCTTCGGCGGTAAGAATCAGAGTACACCGGCACAGGCAATGTCTGCCCTGTTCCCGGTACTGCCTGGCCAGCATACCTCTCAGGCTTCTGTCATGGCCTGGGGTGCTGATCCCGACCAGATGTGCATTGACCCTTATCAGGGTGCCTACAATGCCGTATATACATCTGTAGCCAAGCTTGTGGCTGCCGGTGCCGATCATAACGATGTCTATCTGACATTCCAGGAATTCTTCGAAAGACTGCGTGAGGAACCTCACCGCTGGGGTAAGCCCTTCGCTGCTCTGCTTGGTGCTCTGGATGCCCAGATGGAACTGAAGATCGCTGCCATCGGCGGTAAGGACTCCATGTCCGGATCCTTCCTCGACAAGGATGTGCCGCCGACACTGATCTCGTTTGCGATCGCCCCGATCAAGGCGGAGAAAGTACTCTCCCCTGAATTCAAGCAGGCCGGACACGGTGTTTACTTCTTCGACAGCACACAGTGGGATATGTTCCACAAACTCAGCGAAGAAGGTCATATCAAGGCAGCGTGGGCTGTAGAGAACAGTATTGCGGAGGGCATCATGAAGATGACCTTCGGCAACAGTATCGGCTTTGTCTGCGATGATATCTCTCTTGACTGGTATAAAGCCTATCCGGGAGCACTGATCGCAGAAGTTGATACAGAGTGCGAAGGTATCTACCTCGGCCGTACAACAGATGAAAAGGTCATCTCGATCGGCAGAGAGATCCAGTCTCTGGAAGAACTGTTCCGCATCAACGAAGATGTACTGAAGGATGTCTATCCGATCCATACCGAAGAGACAGCCAAGCCTGTAGAAAAGTACAGCTATACCGAAGGCATCAAGGTATCACCGCTGATCCATACCGCAAAACCGAAGGCACTGATCCCGGTCTTCCCCGGCACGAACTGTGAATATGACACAGCCAGAGCCCTGATCGATGCCGGTGCCGATGCCGAGTATGTGATCATCCGCAACCTGTCATCTGCAGCTGTAGCAGAGAGTGTTGAACTCTTTGCCGGCAAGGTCAGAGATGCCCAGATGATCGTGATCCCCGGCGGTTTCTCCGGCGGTGACGAACCGGAAGGATCGGCCAAGTTCATTACCGCATTCTTCCGCAATCCGGAAGTCAGAGACGCTGTCGGCGATCTGATGGATGTCCGCGGCGGTATGATGCTCGGTATATGCAACGGCTTCCAGGCACTGATCAAGCTCGGTCTGGTACCTTACGGCAAGATCATCGATACCGATGAGAACTGCCCTACTCTCTCGTTCAATACGATCGGACGTCACCAGTCCCGTATCGTCCATACAAGAGTTGCCAGCAATCTCTCGCCCTGGCTGAGTGAGATGCATGTCGGTGATATCATCGAAGTGCCGATCTCCCACGGTGAAGGACGCTTTGTCGGCAGTGATGAACTGATCGCGAGACTGGCAGAAAACGGACAGATCGCAACACAGTATGTCGATCTGAACGGAGATCCGACGATGTTAACAGATTTCAACCCCAACGGTTCCTTCCATGCCATAGAGGGTATTACTTCTCCCGACGGACGTATTCTCGGTAAGATGGGTCACTCGGAGAGAATCGGCAAAGACCTCTACAGGAACGTACCGGGTAATTATGAGATGGGCTTATTCCGCTCAGCAGTTAAATTCTTTAAGTAAACAAGGAGGAACGCATCATGGCTTATTTAAGTGATATTGAAATTGCACAGGCCTGTGAGATGAAACCGATCCAGCAGATTGCTGAGGTGGCAGGCGTCGACGAAGAGTATCTGGAACTGTACGGTAAGTACAAGGCAAAGATCGACTACCGTATTCTGAAGGAAAAACCGGGTAAGGACGGTAAGCTGATCCTGGTCACGGCAATCAACCCTACGGCTGCCGGTGAAGGTAAGACAACAACAACGATCGGTCTTGCGGATGGTCTGAAGGCGATCGGCAAGAATGTTATCGTTGCCCTGAGAGAACCTTCTCTCGGTCCTGTATTCGGTGTTAAGGGCGGTGCTGCCGGCGGCGGTCATGCCCAGGTCGTACCGATGGAAGATATCAACCTGCACTTTACCGGTGACTTCCATGCGATCGGTGCTGCCAACAACCTGCTTGCGGCTATGCTGGACAACCATATCCATCAGGGCAACAGCCTGAATATCGATACCAGAAAGATCGTCTGGAGAAGAGCTGTCGATATGAATGACCGTCAGCTCAGAAATATCGTAGACGGTCTCGGCGGACGTTCCAACGGCTTCCCGAGAGAAGACGGCTTTGACATCACGGTCGCTTCCGAGATCATGGCTGTTCTGTGCCTGGCTTCTGATATTCCCGATCTGAAGGCACGTCTGGCCAGAGTCGTTGTCGCCTATGACCGTAACGGCAAGCCTGTTACAGCCCATGACCTGAAGGCGGAAGGCGCCATGACAGCCCTGTTAAAGGATGCCCTGAAGCCTAACCTCGTACAGACACTGGAAGGCACACCGGCCTTCATCCACGGCGGTCCGTTCGCAAATATCGCCCACGGATGCAACTCCGTCATGGCCACAAAGATCGCCATGCGTCTTGGTGACTACGCTGTTACGGAAGCCGGCTTCGGTGCTGACCTCGGTGCTGAGAAGTTCCTTGACATCAAGTGCCGGCTGGCGGGTCTGAGACCTTCTGCAGTCGTTATCGTTGCGACTGTCAGAGCTCTGAAGCTCCATGGCGGTGCCGCCAAGGATACCCTGAGCACAGAGAATCTCGAAGCTCTCGAGAAGGGTCTGCCTAACCTGCTGCAGCACATCTCCAACATCAAGAATGTATACAAGCTGCCGTGTGTCGTTGCCATCAATGCATTCGTTACCGATACCAAGGCTGAACTTGAACTCGTTGAAAACAAGTGCCGTGAGCTCGGTATCAACGTTGCGCTGAGTGAAGTCTGGGAGAAAGGCAGCGAGGGCGGTAAGGCACTGGCTGAGGAAGTTGTCCGTCTCTGTGAAGAACCGAACGACTTCAGCTTCTCCTACGATACAGAAGATACGATCGAAAACAAGCTGAATGCAATTGCCACAAAGATCTATCATGCGGATGGTGTAGACTACACACCTGCCGCAAAGAGACAGGCAAAGGAACTGACCGAACTCGGTTACGGCAACCTGCCGATCTGTGTTGCCAAGACCCAGTATTCCTTCTCCGACAACGCATCCCTGCTTGGTGCGCCGAAGAACTTCCGCATCACGGTCAGAAACATCAAGATCAGTGCCGGTGCCGGCTTCCTGGTAGCACTCACTGGTGACATCATGACGATGCCCGGTCTGCCCAAGGTACCTGCAGCAGAAAAGATCGATGTTGATGAAAACGGACGTATTTCCGGTCTGTTCTAGAAAGGTCAAATATGCGGCATACAACACTGAAACCGTTTCCCAAAGATTTCCTCTGGGGTGCTTCCACTTCTGCCTATCAGGTAGAGGGAGCCAACCTGATCGACGGTAAGGGACCCTCCTGCCAGGATGTCAAGAAAGTACCGGAAGGCACTTCCGAACTGGATATCTGTGCCGATCAGTATCACCGTTACAAGGAAGATATCGCCCTGATGGCAGAGATGGGCTTCAAGGTATACCGTTTCTCCATTGCCTGGTCACGTATTCTTCCCAAGGGAACAGGTGAGATCAACCCCAAAGGTATTGAGTATTACAACAATGTGATCAACGAATGTCTGAAGTATGACATTGTTCCGCTGGTAACGATGTTCCACTTTGACATGCCGGCTGCGCTTGACGAACGCGGTTCCTGGTCCAATCCCGAGTCTGTCGACTGGTTCCTGGAATTTGCCAGAGTCATGTTTGAAAACTACGGTGACAGAGTCAAGTACTGGCTGACGATCAACGAGCAGAACATGTTAACACTGGTCGGTCCGATGATCGGTACGATGGTGCTGCCCAAGGACACAAAGAATGTTCTGAAGGAGATCTACCAGCAGAATCATCACATGCTGGTGGCACAGGCCAAGGCCATGGCTTTATGCCATGAGATGTTACCGGGTGCGAAGATCGGTCCGGCACCGAATATCTCTCTGGTCTATCCTGCAACATGCAAGCCTGAGGATATGATCGCTGCCCAGAACTTCAACGCTGTGCGCAACTGGCTCTATCTCGATATGGCTGTATACGGTAAGTACAACAATATCGTATGGTCCTATCTTGAGGAACATGATGCCCTTCCGACATTTGCTCCGGGTGATGCCGAAGCATTAGCCAACGGACATCCTGACTTCATTGCCTTCAACTACTACAATACCGCTACTGTTGAAGCAGATGACGGTACCGTCGTCGAGGGCGGCGATCAGCAGTCCAGTAAGGGTATCACAGGCATGGCCAAGACTTTCCCGAACCCGAATCTGCAGAAATCGCAGTTCGGCTGGGAGATCGATCCTATCGGCTTCAGAGCAACTCTGCGTGAAGTCTATTCCCGCTACCGTCTGCCGATCGTGATCACCGAGAACGGTCTTGGCGCATATGACAAGCTGGAAGAAGACGGCCGTGTCCATGACCCCTACCGTATTGAGTATCTTGCCAAGCACATTGAGCAGATGCATCAGGCGATCAGTGACGGTGTCGAGATGATTGGTTACTGCCCGTGGTCGGCAGTGGATCTGGTATCTACCCATGAGGGTATCAGAAAGCGTTACGGCTTCATCTATGTTGACCGTGATGACTTCGATATCCGTACACTGGACAGATACAGAAAAGACTCCTTCTACTGGTACAAGAAGGTCATCGCCTCCAACGGTGAAGATCTCAGTCCTGAGTTTACTGTTGAATAACAAAGAGGAACCCTGCTGGGTTCCTTTTTACCCCCCCCATGGTATGATATATGCAGGGAGAAGTAACCAATGAATAAGCTGCGTATCATACGTAAGATCTCTGCCGGTATACTTACAGCTGTCATCGTACTGCTGATCTTTCTTATCGTATGGTTTACTTATAACGGAGCATCTGTTAACGGTCTTCCCCTTTACATCTCCGAGCAGTATTCGTGGACAGCACCGGATGGCACGCTGATCATTACCTATGGCAAGCCGTCGGGATGTATCCTGTCCCTGCAGAGCTCAGGCGCATCAGCAGAAACAGAAGCATACGCATTTGCGGGGAAATACGACTATGCGGGCAATGCCTCTGCCCTGGAAGAAGCAGGCCTGTACAGGTACTACAACACACGTAAAGGCTGTATATACGTCAAGCCTGAGACCTTGAAGGAAGATACGCAGTTCCCCTGGCAGAAAGTCATGACAGACGGTGAAGAGAAGTATCACCGGGCTGATCTGGATCTCAGCAGGATGAAACCGGAAGGTGTGTTTGACAGGGAATACGGCATTGACTGGCATATGGATAACACCGGCAGTATCAGGGTATATCTCGATCCCGAAAAGAGCGGGAAAGTCAGTGCCCTGCGCATCCTGATGATCCATCGGAAAGATAATGCAACCCTGATTGGTGAACCCCTGCTGTTTGATTATCCGGACTGGGACCCGCAGTCAAATACGAGCGGATATACCGTACGCAAAGGATCCGAGCAGGTACTGGTACACTGTCAGCTGAACTTCCATGAAGATACCTTCAACCCGGAAGAATATCGTGAGCTGCTGGAAGCTCTGCATCTCTGGGAACCACTGCAGAAAGGATACCTGAATGCCAGGGAAGATATCGCCGAGAATCCCGATTTCCTCTATGCAGAGTTTATCCGGGAAGCAGACCTGCAGACTAATCTCTCGTTCTGGGGATTGCCGGCATACGATGTACAGGACTATCACTAGATCACCTTCACGGTGATCTTTTTCTTTCACAGTTCTCCTGCATCATTTATAATTGCATTATACAACTGTCAGGAGGATGCCATGATAGACACAAGTCCCGAATTCATGACCGCGCTGAAGAAAGAGATCATGCGCAAGGTCAGCACATACCCCAACAACAAGCAGTTTGATCTGCGTCTTGCCAAGCCGGACACCTGGGTGATCCTGCCCTACAATCCCAGCGGCAATGAAACACCGCGTGTATATGTCTGTGTCGGTGAGAAATACGCTCTGGTCATTGATCCTACGGATACGCCGTTTGATGTCCGCAGATTTATTGAGGAGAATGTCACGGACAAGCCGCTGCTTGTAGCCAACACTCACTCTCATAACGATCATACGTATGCCAACTATCTGTTTGATGACTGTACGATATACATGTCAGAACAGTGTCAGAAAGATCTGCAGGAAATGCGTGCTTCCGGACGGATCAAGCCGGATCTGCTGGGTAACTGTCATATCTCAGAGAATCCCGGTACGGTCATCCATCCCGGAGATATCATCGATCTTGGAAACAGAGAGATCGAAGTGATCGGTATCACTCCCTGTCATGCCCCGAGCAGTCTTCTGTTTCTGGACCGAACTGCCGGCATCCTGTTTACCGGTGATGAGATCGATCCCGGACAGATCAACATGTGGAATATCCCCGTAGAGACCTTCCGTGAAAACATGGTATACCTGTATTCCCGCCGGGAGGAATTCGACATGATCTGTGCCCCGCATAACGGCGGTCCTGTACATGCGGATATCCTGAAATACTTCATCGAGAACTGTGACAGAGTCATGGCAGGCATCGAAGGAGACCTGGATGTCGGCTCTACTTCCTATCTGCTGAACCCGTTTGAAAACCGTCCTGCCGAGGCGATCGCCTACCGGCGCAATGATCCCGTCACCCGCAGAAGCTACTGGAAGGGTACTGCGATCAACTACAACGTGGATCTGATCTTCAACAGAGATCTGGAAAAGCCCTACCGCCGGGCATACCCGAATCCGCCGAAGAAATAGAAATGTGAATCTGTACAAGGAAACCGTGTTTTCAGATAAGAGCACGGTTTTTTATGGTACTATGATTACATTACGGAAAGGGGGATCTTATGGGTATTACAGGTTTACTATTTAAGCAGATCATTGTGATGTTTGTACTGATGGGTATCGGCTTCATCTTCTACAGAAAAAAACTCGTCAGTGATCAGGGCTCCAAGGATCTCGGAAAACTCCTGCTGTTTCTTGTGCTTCCCTCTGTTATCATCAATAACTTCTGTGTGGAGAGAACGCCTGAGAAAGTTACCGAATTCATTGATTCCTCACTGATTGCACTGGTATGTATGATCATTGCGTTAGTGATCTCCTGGATCGTCTTCGAGAAGAAGGATCCGGTCGCTGCTTTTTCTTCAACATTCTCCAACTGTGGGTTTATCGGCATTCCGCTGGTCAGTGCTACACTCGGTCCGCAGGCTGTCTTCAGTATTTCCACGATGGTCATTCTCGTCAATGTGCTGCAGTGGACCGTCGGTGTATACATGATGACGAAAGATCCGTCATATATACAGCCGAAGAAGATCATAGCCATGCCTATCGTGATCGCCGTGATCATCGGTCTCGTGATCTTTACGGTACAGATTCCGGTGCCGCAGACAGTCCGCAGTATTCTGACGACGATCACAGCCATGAACACACCGCTGGCCATGATCATCTCCGGTATCTACCTGGCACAATCCGATCTGCTGGCCATGTTAAAGAAGACAGGCACATATGTCGTATGTCTCTTCCGGCTGGTCATTGTGCCGCTGATCTCACTGCTGGTGGTATGGCTGCTGCCGTTTGGCACCACGATGACCAAGCTTGCCGTACTGATCAGTGCTGCCGCACCGGTCGGCTCCAACGTGGCGATCTTTGCCCAGAATTACGGCTGTGATTATACGGAAGCTGTTGAACATGTCTGTGTTTCCACGGTGCTGTGTCTTGTCACACTGCCGGCCATCATGTTCATTGCTGAACGTCTGTTCTAAACAAAAACAGGCAGTTCTGCCTGTCTGTACGGTTCTCCTTTGAGGACCGTTTTTAAATGTCTATATCCATGACCGGATGGATCTCGTAGTCAGGGAACAGTGCCTTTACTTCCTT
>CADBMY010000182.1 GCA_902795905.1 uncultured Erysipelotrichaceae bacterium | reverse complement strand
TCATTCCACTTGGCAAATAATGCTCTGTCTTCATCCGTCACTTCCGGTTTTTCCACCGTGATACCGAGAATATCCAGCATTTTCTCCACTGCATTGCGGTAGCTGCCGACCTGTGCATAATCGATCTCACGCTGGCGTAAAGCACCGTTGAGCTTCTTGACCGTCTCAAAGATCACCGCATAGGCATTCGGTGTATTCATATCGTCATCCATCTGATCCAGGAACTGACGGTAAGCACCCTCATCATATGTATCCGCAAATGTCACACCGTTCAGTGCTGCCTTTACATCTGCCTGACGCAGCGGCAGTAATACACGTTCAAGCTCCTTGCGGGCAGTCTCGATCGTCTCATCACTGAAGTTCAGTTCCTTCCTGTAATGTACGGAAGAAACCAGCCAGCGGGTCAGATTTGTCCCCAGTTTATCCACAACATCCTTAGCCCAGAGCACATTGCCCAGTGACTTGGACATCTTGTCTCCGTTGATGTTGACCATGGCATTATGTACCCAGTAGTTGGCCAGACTGTTGTGATGCAGAGCTTCCTGCTGAGCAGCTTCGTTCTCGTGGTGCGGGAAACGCAGATCCATACCGCCGCCGTGGATATCGATCTTCGGTCCCATGTTGTCATTGATCATGACGACACACTCCGTATGCCATCCCGGACGTCCTTCGCCCCAGGGACTGTTCCACTTGATACCCTTGTCGGTTTTCTTCCATAGCGCAAAATCATACGGATTGCGCTTCTGATCATTCTCTTCAATACGGAAACCGGCTTCCAGCATATCCATTCTCTGATGGGAGATCTCACCATAGGTAGGAACAGAATCCACCGAGAAGTATACATCGCCGTCCACTTCGTAGGCATTGCCCTTCTTGACAAGTTCATCAACGAACTCGATGATCGCATCCATCGTCTCGGTGACCCGCGGTGTGATATCCGGCAGCTCCGTATTCAGCATCTTTCTGACATCCTGATAGGCATCGATATATCTCTCCGCAATGACCTGTTCCGTCGTTCCCTCTTCGATTGCCTTATTGATGATCTTGTCATCAACATCGGTAAAGTTAGAGACATACTTAACGGTATAGCCCTCTGCCTCAAACAGTCTCTTCAGTACATCAAAGACGATCATCGGTCTCGCATTGCCGATATGCGCATAGTTGTATACGGTAGGTCCGCACACATACATATCCACGTGTCCCTCATGGATCGGCTTAAACTCTTCTACTGCCAGATTCTTCGTATTGTATAGTTTGATCATATTCTGTCCTTCCTTTCAAAAAGGCGTCTCTCCAAAAAGACGCCTGTGCGTGGTTCCACTTTCCTTACTTCTTAACAGTATAACGTTCTGCCCGTTCTGCCCTACATATCGGACAGACCCTCCGGGATGCACTTCCCTCTGCTTACTTCGCCGGGCTCTTTCACCTGACAGCCCTCTCTCCTGACCTTTCCGCAGAGATACTCTTTCCCATCATCGGTTTATCTAAGTATATCACTTAATCTTCCGGAATAAATATACAGTAAACGGAATCCCCGAGCCTGATCCACTCATCCAGTGCCGGCATCCAGATCCTGTCATCCGGAAGGATGATCTTCTGTCCAACCAGTCTTCTGAGTTCTTCATCCGTATACGGTCCGAACTTTTCTTCACCGTCTTTTGTATAGTACCATACTCTATCCATTGGTTGTTTCTCCTTCCGGTGTCGGCGTAGGCGTAGGCTCCGGTGTAGGTTCCGGTGTCGGCGTAGGCTCCGGTGTAGGTTCCGGCGTCGGTGTAGGTGTAGGCGTCGGTGCCGGCGGCAGTTCCAGTGTATATCCCGTATTACCGCTGCTGTTGGTATATCTCTTTGTATCGGAAGATACCGCCTCTACACGGATGTTGTACGTTGTGCCGTTTACCATCTTCGCGTCACTGGCTTTAATGCGCAGGGTCGCCTGGTTGGTCGTAAAGTCTACAGAGTTGATCGTAACCTTGTATCCGGACGCATGTTCGACCGGTGTCCAGGTAATGTTCAGATAGGCATCGGTATAATCGATATCATCTTTATTCACGGCGATATTTGCCGGCACTGCCAAAGGCTGTGCGGTCACAGGCTTGACATAGGTAAATGACGCTGATGCAGGATCTCCGGCATCAAAGTTGCGGTCATTATTCGCATACGGTGTAACTTTTACCGTATACTCTTTGCCATCCTCCAGTGAAGATAGATCGATCTTCTTCGCTGTCTCCGTTATTTTCTCTTCAATACCGTTAAAGGCGACAACATAGTAGTTCGCATCATTGACTGGATCCCAGGAGACATTCAGTTCATCTTTATCCTGTACCTGTTCAGCCCTCAGATTGCGCGGTGTCTCCAGCTTGACCTTATTCGCCTGATAATCATAGTTGACCGTCACTTCATCACCAGCCGCATATTCATTGGGATCGTTATTATACGGTATGATCGATACCTTGTATGAGTAGCCGTCCGTCAGTTTGTCACTGCCGATATTGGCGGAATTGCTGGCAGACTTGATCATCGTCTCCGGCTGTGTGGATACTCTGACTTCGTAGTAATCCGCATTGTCTACTTTGTCCCAGCTGATCGAGAGACCGCCGGCAGTAGCCCGGAAACTGACATTCTGTACCTGTGCAAGCTTCTTCTCCGGTGCGGATGAAGGCTGTGCAGATCCCGCATACTGGTGATAGCTGTTATCACCGGCACCAATGATCTCTCCATTTCTGACCGCCATGACCGTCTTTCCGGAAGCTGTCAGGTAACGTACATTCGACCAGGAAGAAAGCTCCCTGACAAGTTCATCATTTGTCGAAGCGATAACGACCTTGCCGTTGTTGTTTACACCGACCGTGAAATCCGTGCCGGCTGTGATCTCTGCCATGTTTGTCCAGGAACCGGTATTATTTCCAAGACCGCCGATACCGTATGCTCTGACGGTACCGTCCTGGAACAGGAAGGCAATCTCGGTATCACTGACCGCGATATCCTTGACCTTGGTCGATGCGGCAGCGTTGTTCTTACCGTCAAAACTGCCGGAGATCAGCACCGTGTTATTCTTTGTCCTTGCGGCTGTCAGTTCATTGCCGGCATATACCGCAGTTACATCCGACCACGAGGAAACATCACAGGCAAGCGAACTGCCCGAGCACACTACCGTACCATCTTCACGCAGACCTACCGTGTGATCTCTGCCGGCAGCGATCATCGTGATCCCGCGCCACGCAGACACTTCGCATCCCCGGTCACTGCCCGTGCATACCACTCTGCCGTTATTCTGCAGACCGGCAAGATGATCCTCATAAGCACTGACCTGTACGATATTCCTGAACGCGGAAAGATCCGGCAGTACATCGCCTCTGCTCTCCAGCGTCTGTTCATCCTTAACATAAAGACTGTATGTATCACCAATCGCAATCCGGTTGATACCGCTCACGGCTACGGCAATATCTCCTTCTTCAGGTTCTTCTCTCCTCGGTCTTGTGATCATATACAGCACAAGGGCCAGAAGTGCCAGGACGACCGCAATACCGGCAATCAGCTTTTTGTTGACACCTGCAGGCTCGGGTTCCGGCTGCGGTTTCGGCTCCGGTTTTCTTTCTTCCCTGTTCTTATGATCAAGATCACT
>CADBMY010000181.1 GCA_902795905.1 uncultured Erysipelotrichaceae bacterium | reverse complement strand
GATCAGCAGGCCGTAACGGATCAGTCTCTCGAGGCCAATCCTCTTTGCAATCATCGGTCCGGTGATGAAGATGATGATCATGGCCGGTGCACTGAACAAGGTGCCGTAGGACGCCAGGGAGATATCTCCCAGGACATCCGAATACATATAGTTGTTTAAGGTATTGCCGACATACTGCATCATGCAGATGAAGAGACCATGTACACAGAGCGCCACGAAAGGTCTGTTGACCTTGATGACTTCCAGGATATCCGTCACCTTGATATTGTCACTGTCGGTACTGTTTCCGGTCTCGAGTCTCTCTTCTGTCCAGAAGTAATGTGCGATACACATCGCCAGGCCTATGAGTGCACAGATGGCCGCACCGATCGCATAGCCCGTGGCATTGGTCTCACCGAACTTCTTCAGGAACAGAGGCATGATGAACAGGGAGATCAGGGTCGCACCGGCTGATCCGATACCTCTTGCGGAAGACAGTGAAGCTCTTTCCTCGTCGGTATCTGCCATTGCAGACAGTAATGATCCCATCGGGATATTGAACATCGTATAGGATCCCTCATAGATGATCTTTAAGCCGAACAGAAGACACAGTCTTGCCATGCCTTCAAACAGACTCGGTACCGACCATAAGGCAATAAAGGAGATACACAGCAGCGGTGTAGCCCGCAGGATCCAGGGACGGAACTTCCCCTGCTTATTCGTACTCTTTGCATAGGACTTGTCGATGAAGGCACCCATCAGCGGATCGTTGATGAAATCCCAGATATTCCAGATCAGTAACAGTACGGCGATCCTCGTTGCTGAGATACCCAGCGCATCCGTACAGTACATCGAGAAGGTGGAACCCATCAGCGCAAAGGTCATGACACCTCCGGCATCTCCAAGACCGTATCCGATCTTATGTTTCAGCGTCAGTCCGCTCTTCTTAGTACTCATATCTGTTCCCCCCTCTATACTTCCGTAAACCATATCGGCAGATCTTCTGTCGTACAGTTAACTGTTATATCTGTATCTCCCGGAAGGAGTTCTCCTTCCCCGCGGAGTGTAAAGCCTGTTGTGCTCTTCGGCAGATGTATGGTTCTCTTGTTTACACCTTCATCAAATACAGGACATACCAGGATCTTCTCGCCGCACATATAGTTATCCGATTCCCTGTCATAGTCCGCATCCCGCAGAAAGACGGGTGTGATCAGCGGCTTGTTCATTTCGATACATTTCTTCATCTCTGCACGCAGATACGGCACAAGACTCTCCCTCAGATCAAAGATCTTCTTTACCGTTTCCATCTCTTCCGGATAGAGCCAGGGCATCGTAGATTCCTCTCCCGGCTTCCAGGAATGCAGAACAAATCTCGGTAAGAACACACCGTACTGCAGCCAGCGCAGGAACAGTTCCTTATCCGGTCTCGGTCCTGCAAAGCCTCCGATATCCGGGCCGAAGAAACAGAAACCTGACAGAGACATCGTCATTGCCTGATAGTGGTTGTAGCGCAGATCCCTGAAGTCCGTATAGTTGTCTCCGGTCCAGGTCGAAGCGATCGCCTGACTTCCAGCAATGGCGCAGCGTGTCACATTGAACGGTGTTTCATTCACTTCTTCACAGGCTTCCCTGCTGGCTTTCGACATCAGGTAGGAGAACAGCGGCTTGATCAGTCTTGCCGGGATCTCCCCGGAGAAGCCATGCGCATAAACATCCCTGTCATGGACATCGTACTCGTTATTGTCATTCCAGACATCCTGATACCCATTCTCCACCAGTACCGTCTTTACACAGTTCTTCCAGAAATCATACGCATCCGGATTGGTCAGATCCAGGTAGGAGGCATTTCCTCCCCAGAACGGGAACTTTGCCGGTGTACCGTCTTTGTAATGCAGAAACAGACCTCTCTCTGCGATATCGTCATACAGCGGATGATCATCCAGGAAGGCAGGCTTGATATTGGGAATCAGCTTTAATCCCTTCCCGTTGAAGTACTCGGACAGTTCCTTCGGATCCGGGATCTTGTCTGTATTCCAGTGAAAGACATAGCGCTTCTCGTTGATCTGCGTATAACCGCTCGACATGTAGAAACCTCCGGCTTTGATACCGTATTCTTCACAGCGGTCGATAAATGATCGCAGCCGTTTGTCTGCATCATCCGCATCGGTATATTCCATCGTTGAACCGCAGTATTCAAAAGCCCAGTCCGGTACTTCCGCGATCCCTCCGGTCATATCAATAAACCGGCTGATGATCTCCGTTACACTTCCGAACAGGATATAGAAGACCATGTTTTCCTCTTCATACCTGATCGAATTGAAAGCTTCATAGTAGTTATCATGTTCCTTCCCGAAGTCGATCTCTCCCTCGGAATAGGTATCGTAATACATCCCGTAGCTTCCGGCATGATTCTCACAGATATAGAACGGAAGATACTTGTATAACGGATCACTGTATTCAGCTTTAAAGCCCATCGAATCATTCGTATCCAGCTTATACCTCTGATGATTCTTATTGACCTTTCCGGCTTTATCCCCCAGTCCGTAGATCTTCTGATCTTCTTCTCTTCCTGTATAGTGAACGGACCCTTCTCCCAGTTCTCCCGCAAAGTTATAGGCTAAACCGTTCCTGTCCTGATAGAGTATTCCATTCTCGTTACTGATCGTGATACGGAAGTTCTTCCGTTCAATACGCACGTCATGACCGGCATGGTGAAAAGAGATGACT
>CADBMY010000180.1 GCA_902795905.1 uncultured Erysipelotrichaceae bacterium | reverse complement strand
TGATCACGCTGTTTCTGATTCCCGGTGCACTAATACAGAAGACAGACCTGCATTTCAGCAGACTGCAGATCAGGGATCTTCTGCTCTGCGGTGGCTTCTGTCTGATCATGACCGATCTCCTGCTGGTATTGTCCTATCTGTATACGAATATCGGTCTGGCAACAGTATGTCACTTCTTTTATCCGGTAGGCGTCAGTCTGATCATGTACTTTCTGTTTGGTGAGAAGTTCAGCCGCTTTACGGTCACAGCAGCGATCCTGACGATCACAGCACTTATCCTGCTGGCATACAGCAGCGGTATTGACTCCTACAGGGGGATGTTCATTGCCTGGCTGTCCGGTATCTTCTGGGGCTGCTATGTCATTGCTCTGGAGAAGTCTTCGTACAAAGCGGTACCTGAGCGTACGGTGATCCTTCTGACCAGGTTTGTCTCGACGGTCGCATTTCTGGGACTGGCGGCTCTGATGGGAAACTTCCGGATTCCTGCCGGCAATGATCTTACGGTTGTATTTCTCGGGGCTGTTGTCTGCGTGTTCGGCGATCTTCTGACAGCCAGAGCGATCCGCCTTGCCGGGTCAACGACGATTGCCTTTGTGGCCCTGACGGAGCCTGTTGTGGCTATTC
This sequence comes from uncultured Erysipelotrichaceae bacterium, assembly GCA_902795905.1. Classification (GTDB taxonomy): domain Bacteria; phylum Bacillota_I; class Bacilli_A; order Erysipelotrichales; family Erysipelotrichaceae; genus Bulleidia. The sequence continues at coordinate 3,693 of CADBMY010000180.1, read as the reverse complement.
TTACGGATTACATGTATTACGGTACGGTACCTTCGTTTCTGCAGTGTATCGGATACGGAATGATGCTGGTATCGATCGTTGTGATCAGTATCGGCAGACTGCAGAGACATGCTGAATAACAAAAGAGGTCCTTCGGGACCTCTTGTTTCTGTACTCAGTTATCGGGTGTATAGGGAGCGGTGCTGCCTTTGTCAATGATCGTAGGTTCTACACTCTCGGGAGGGCTTGTCTCACCGCTGTAGTTTCTGATCAGGTTGACCGACTTACGGGCAATTCTGTCCAGATGGATCGATACGGAAGTGATCGGAAGATCCAGCGTCTCGGCTGCACTGCCCATGGCATATGAGATCAGGGAGAATCTGTCCGGAACCTTGATGTGTTCGGCACTCAGCTGATACATTGCCCCGAAGGTGATCGATTCGGACACAACAAGTGCTGCCGAGATATTCTCTTCCTTCAGGTTCCTGATGCCGGCTTTTCCGGTAGATGGATGATACGGTCCGCAGTAGATAAGATCTTCGCTGAAGGAAATGTGATTCTCTTCCAGAGCAGCACGGTATCCTGCAATCATCTCCACGGTCACTGCAAGTGTATCAGGACCGGTGATCAGTCCTATGCGTTCATGGCCGAGTTCGATCAGATGCTTTACAGCAGAATATGCTGCACGGCGGTGAGCAGGCATGATCGAATTGACAGGAGACTGTCCAAGAACAGGACCGGTCAGAATGATCGGTATATCCTGCTTGTCGATCTCTTTCTGCAGCTCATCGGACCATTCACTCAGCAGGGAAGGATCGATGACGATACCCTCAACGTTATATCGCAGTACATCATGGATCTGGGTAATGATATCTTCCGGTGTATGTTCGGTCAGGGAGACATTCAGAGAATATCCTGCATTCCTGCAGGCATACTCCATGGAACGGATAAAATCATCGTACTGATAGTATGTATCTCCGGGAAGCAGCAAAGCAATCAGCTTGGATTTCTTGGTGACCAGAGATACTGCATTGTGGTTAGGAATATAATTCAGTTCTCTGGCAGCATCTTCGATCAGCTGTCTTGTCTTCTCTGAGATACGATTGCTTTTTTTGTTCAGCACGAGGGAGACGGTCGTCACAGAAACACCGCTCTTTTTTGCTACATCCTTGATCGTTACGCCCATGGTCAGATTCCTTAAATCCATTGTATCACATACTATTTTGATTTCTGCAGTGTATATCCGGGATTGCTTATACATCGTCATTCATATTTGCAAAAACGTTTTACCAAATTGCGCAGCAGGGATGATAAGATAAAAAAGGAGGTGGCTTTATGCAGTTTGAACAGTTGATCTACGCAGTGACGATCGCTAAACACAAGAGTATTACCTATGCGGCAAACCAGCTGTATCTATCACAGTCGGCACTGACCAAAAGCATGAACCGCCTGGAAGAAGAACTCGGCGTAAAACTGTTTATCCGCAGTGCCTCTCCGATCCAGCTGACATCTGCCGGTGAGTATTTCATTGAAGAGGCCAAGAAACTTCTGGCAATGAAGGAACATATCGAGATCGGCATCAAGAGCTTCAGCGAGAGACATACGGGATATCTGCGTGTGGGTATGGGACCGGGCAGAGGTGAATACTGGTCACCGTTTATCCTGAGCAGATACTATGACCTGTATCCGGATGTGGATGTAGAGGTGATCGGTGAAAGTATGCTCGATCTGGAGAAGAAACTGCTGAACCGGGAACTCGACGTCTGTATCGTCGGTATATACGGGCATACAAATCCGAGACTGGAATATGAACTGATCTGTGAAGAGAGAATGCTGTTTACGATACCGAAGGGGCATCCATGCCTGGCCGGGTATGAGATCCCCGAAGACAGCTTTGATACACCGCTGGTGATCCGTCCGGAATCACTGCAGGGACAGAACTTCATAACATCGAAGCAGGGCTTTGCGGTAACCCGCATGCTGGAGGATATCCTGAACAGGAATCATATTACACCGGGATCTGTGAAGCATACGCTGAGTATCGATGCGGCATACATCATGTCTTCGGAAGGCATGGGTATCTCCTATGTGTATGATTCAAGCAAATTCCAGGATGACTACGACGGACAGCCGGTATTCTGTGTGCTGGAAGGTGATGAGGAAGTCTGCTCGTTCATGACAGCAGTGCGGGCAAACGAAGAGATATCACCATTAGTCAGAGCTTTTATCCATACTGCCAGGGACAGCGTAAGGATCCTGAAGACAACCAAGGAAATATAAAGGGTCATGAGAAAAAGTGTCATCAGAGATGACCTTTTTTCATATTTTGGGTCACAAGCGTACTGCTATAGTGAAATTACCAATTATTTACGGAGGAAGATCATGAAAGAGTTTGAGGTCATTGAGATCAATGCGTCAACGCCATTTGAACGTGGAGTTCAGTATGGTAAAGCTGCTGCTGACAAGATCGTTGCCGGTGTCAATAATTACCGTGCATACTTCGAAAGCAAAGGCCGTACATGGGAAAAGACAAAAGAGCTTGCTATGGCGTTTGTGCCGGATATCGAAGAAGCAATGCCGGAAGTGCTGGAAGAAGCAAAAGGTGTTGCCGAAGGTGCAGGCGTTGAGTTTGAAGGCCTGATGGTCCTCAATACCAGATATGAACTGACCAACTACCCGATCGAAGCTGTCCCTGAATGTACAACCGGTGCGATCCTGCCTGAAGCAACGAAGGATCATGTGACATACATGGTCAAGAACTGGGACTACAAACCCGGTGTCCTCGACAAGATCGTCCTGCTGCACATCACACAGGAAGATGGTACACGTATCTTCGGTCTGACCGAAGCAGGACAATTGCTTCGTGAAGGCTATAACAATCGTGGTGTAGGTCTTTGCAACAACTATATCGGTTCGGTCTATGACGGTCCCGGCGGCGGTATTCCTGTTTGTTTCCTGAGAAGGAAGGTTTTAGGTTGCCAGACTTTTGAAGAAGCTTACAAGTGGGTTACCGGCATCAAGAGAAGTGTCTCCAATAACTCACTGCTCGTTGGCGGCGAAGGCAAGGCGATCGATATTGAAGCTTCTCCTGTCGGCTGTGATCTGATCCATCCGGTAGGCGGGATCGTTACTCACGCAAATCACTTCTCTGTTGATCCGTCCAAGGATGTCCGGGACGGTGTCTCCATGGAGAAGAACCGCATGGTGCGTCTTGCTGGTCTGCTCTACCATAACTATGGCGAGATCACCCCGGAAGTTCTGATGGAAATCATGAAAGACCACGAGTTCTATCCGGATTCCATCTGCAACCATCATAATAGCGGAGACATGACGGATATGAGCGGCCTGATGACCGTTGCCAGTATCATTGTGGACTTTGCCAACCAGTGTTCTTATGTATGCAAGGGCAATCCGTGCGAAGGCGAATACAAGAAGTATCTGATTTAGGCTAACACTTTTAAAAAGGCTTGACAGAAAGCGTTTTCAAAAGTAGGGTAAAAGTATAGGTAAAGCGTTTTACCATACAACACTTATTCTAATTTTATAAGGAGGGGCGTTATGAGTACGGAAAAAGCTCAAACAAAGATTCTCGGCTTCCCGGTATGGATGATCGCTGTTATGGCAGTTGTCTTCATGATCCTGGGAAAGACAGACAAGATGATCACCAACATGGTTGGTGCTCTTGGCTTCGCGCTCGTTGTCGGTTCATGCTTA
>CADBMY010000179.1 GCA_902795905.1 uncultured Erysipelotrichaceae bacterium | reverse complement strand
GGTTCCTCACAGAACTATAACTGCGGCAATGCGGCTTCAAGCGTAATGAGCCCGAGCATGCCGGTATTTGTTGTTGAGGATAAGACCTCCGGCGGTGTGGGTTACTGTGTTCCGCATCCCGGTTCCAATCCGAGAGTGCTGAGATGGGGTATCTACGGTGATGATGTAGAAGAGAATCTGCGCTTTATCCGCGGTGATTACGCAGAAGTACTGGGGGAAGCGGTAAGGAAGTCGGGCGGTATCGATCTGATCCGTATTCTGGCGAAAACGGCCGGTATGGGTGATGAGAACCACAACCGTCAGCCGGCTGCTTCGATGGCTCTGGCTCTTGAGCTTGTGCCGTATCTGCTGGATGTGGATCATCCGGCAAGAGACAGAGTGATCAAGGAGATCGCTGCCAATGACCGTTTCTTCCTGCATGTGATGATGGCCGGTGTAGAGGCGATCATGCAGTCATGCAAGAAGGTTCCGTATTCCACGGTCATGGTTGGCATGGGCGGCAACGGTATCGAGTTTGGTATTCAGACTGCCGGTACCGGAAACAGGTGGTATACGACACCGGCACCGAAGATCACCGGTACCTTCCTGAAACCGACAACGACGGAGAAAGACCTGCTTGGCTATCTCGGTGACAGCTGTGTTACGGAAGTCTGGGGTCTTGGCGGTATGAGTGCGATTGCCGGTCCTTCCTACCTGAGGATGACGGGCGGTACCTTCCGGGATGCTCAGGAGCGTACCGAGAAAGCCAGACAGGTATCCCTGGGCGAACATACATTTGCGCCGGTGCCCTGGGATGATTACAGAGGGTTCCCGGTCGGTGTGGATATCCGCAAGGTCGTGGGTCTGAACGTACTGCCGATCAGCCATGGCGGATCAGCACTGAAGACAGGCGGACAGGCAGGTGCCGGTGCCGCAGAACTGCCGATGGCATGTTTCAGAGAAGCTGTCGAAGGACTTGTAGAAGAGATAAAGAAACTGGAGGGTGAGTAAGATGCCGATTTTCACTAAGATACAGAAAGACCGTTATATTGACTCACTGGAAACACTGAACCAGACAGCAGTACTGAATGATCAGCCCGGTATCGTCAGCGGTTATGTAGGCATGGCTACGGCCGTATTCAAGGAAGTCATCGAAGAGATCGGACTTGGTACACCGGAGGTACAGAGCTGCACCGAGGCAGACTATGTCATTGCGGCGGAAGCAGACTCCGAGGAAGCGTTTGAGAATGCTGTAAAAGCTCTTGCCGGAAACAACGCTTCTGCGGAAGAGACCGAAGAAAAGAAGTACTACAGCAATATCCGTTCGGCGGTAACAGAACACCCGAGAGCCAATCTCTGCCAGATCGCTGTACCGGGTGAATATGCCCTTGAGGAAGTGAAGAAGGCACTGAACGCAGGCATGCACTGCTGTGTCTTCTCCAACAATGTACCGCTGGATCAGGAAAGAGAAATGAAGGAACTGGCAAGGGAGAAGGGACTGCTGTGCATGGGTCCTGACTGTGGTGTAGCCAACATAAACGGCGCCGCCCTGGTTCTCTCCAGTATCAATAACAGGGGACCGTTCGGCATCGTCGGCGCATCCGGAACAGGCATCCAGCATGTGGCAGCGATCCTCCACGAGGCAGGTACAGGCGTATCACAGACGATCGGTACCGGAGGCAATGACCTGAAGGAACCTGTCGGCGGCATCACGATGTTAATGGGTATCGATGCCCTCGAAGCAGATCCGGAAACGAAGTATATTATCCTGATCTCCCGGAAACCGGCAGACAGTGTGCTGCAGAAGATGCTTGAACGTATCCGTACGATGAAGAAACCGAGAGTTGTCTTCTTCATGGGATGTGATAAGGAAACGATCGAAGAGACCGGTGCCGTATGGGCAGACAACCTGGATAACTGTGCGTTAAGAGCACTGGAGCTGATCGGGAATACGTATTCTCTTGGCAGCCTGGAAGAGATCAAAGAAACAGCGAAGGAAGCTGTACAGGGAATGGCACCTGAGCAGAAGTATGTCAGAGCTGCCTACACCGGCGGTACATACCTCGATGAGGGCATGCGTACGATGTGGGATGTAACCGGAGGGATCTGGTCCAATGCGCCGCTTTCATCGGAATGGAAGCTGGAAGGTGAGACAAGTAAAGGGCATACCGCGATCGACTACGGTGAAGAGGAATTTACACTTGGACGTCCGCATCCAGCTATCGACGCAAGTATCCGCAGACCGGCGATCCTGAAGGAAGCAGCCGATCCTGAGACAGCCGTGATCGTACTGGACTTCATCCTGACACCTCCCGGACACATGGATCCCTGCGGATATGTCGTCCCGGATATCATCAAGGCACAGCAGATCGCCAAAGCACGCGGCGGTAAGATCGCCTTCGTGGCATCGGTCCTTGGCACCACAGCCGACTGGCAGGATATCCGCAAACAGGAAGAAGAACTGCGTGAAGCAGGTGTATATGTATGCCGTACAAACTACCGGGCAGCACTGCTTGCCTCAGAGATCATAAAGCTGAGAAAGGAGACCGCATAAGATGAGTGATGTCAGTAAGATGCTTAGTCTGTTCCGTTCAGAACTGGTCGTAGTCAATGTAGGACCCCGTTCATTCTCGGAAGTACTGGAGAAGCAGGGATATGAGGCTGTGCAGGTAGACTGGAAACCGGCTGCCGGCGGAGATAAGCACATGCAGGAACTGCTGGAATATCTGGGTGGCTTCGAATGATCATCCTGGTATGCAATGTCGGCAGTACGTCGCTGAAGTTCAAACTGTATGATATGCCGGAAGCACGTCTTCTGGCGGTCAGCGGTGCCGAGCGTGTAGGCTCCGACCATGATGCCATCTTCCGCTACGAGAGATGTGCCGACGGCGGGAAGGTCAGCTTCGACAAGGTGGATATGCCTACGTATGAGAGCGGTATCCGGATGTTTCTGGATTATCTCTGCTCAGAGCAGTACGGCGTGATCAAAGATGTGAAGGAGATCGAACGCGTCGGATATAAGGCAACGCTTTCCAAGGGACACTTCGGTATCCACGAACTGGATGAGGAAGTCCTGCAGGGCATGGAAGACTGGATCTCCCTGGCCCCACTGCATAACCGTGCATATCTATCGGCAATCGAAGTCATGCGTACATTCCTGCCTGAGGCAAGGTTTATCGGTTGCTTTGAGACAGCCTTCCACCAGACGATCCCGCTTGAGCGGAAGATCTTCGGTGTCCCCTACGAGTGGTATGAGAACTACGGTGTACAGCGTCTTGGCTACCATGGGGCTTCCCATGGCTATATCGCCGATGTACTGAATGAACGCGGGAAAGAGTATGCGGCGATCAGCTGTCATCTCGGCGGCAGCTGTTCCGTCTGTGCAATTGAAAACGGAAAGAGTGTCGATACCAGCTTCGGCATGAGTCTCGAGTCGGGACTGATCCATGCCAACCGTGTCGGCGACATGGATACGAGTATGCGCTATTTCCTGAAGGATGAAGGTATGAGCGATGAAGAGATCCTTGCCGGTCTGCAGAAGAAAGGCGGACTGCTCGGTATCTCCGGTGTTTCCAACGATCTGCGCTATGTTTTGGAGGCAGCACAGAAGGGCAATGCACGTGCACAGCTGGCTGTGGATGTCTTTGTGACAGGGATCGTTCACTACATCGGCAGTTTTGCGATGGACCTCGGAAGACTGGATTATCTGGTCTTTACCGCCGGCATCGGTGAACATTCCGACTATATCCGGGAGAAGGTCTGCGAAAAGCTTGGACTGCTTGGTGTAAAACTTGATCCGGCGAAGAACGCAGACAGCGAAGAGGAGATCTCCGCGGCTGATTCGAGGGTAAAGGTACTGGTCATTCCGACCAATGAAGAGCTGGGTATTGCCCGCAGGACTTACGAATACAGATGAAAGAGTATGCGTATTCACCGCGGCTGAAAAGACCGGGACAGATGCCGGATATCGATCCCCTGAAGCCTGCGATGAAAGTCATGTTAAAGATCATCTCCAAAACGTATCATGCCCAGACATCCGGGTTTGTGCCCCCTGCAGGCATCAGGGTATCGAAGACAGAGATCGTTGCCGAAGATGGCAGTGTCTTTGATACGTGGATCGTCGAAAGAGATGACTGTGCAGAGTGTGCACCGGGGCTTGTATACATCCACGGCGGGGCGTTCTATCTGCCGGTATCCGCAAATAATCTGGCGCTTGCCTGTGTGTATGCGAAAGAGATGAATGTGCGGGTATATCTTCCGGAGTACCGTCTGGTGCCGGAGCATCCTGCCCCGTGTGCATTTACCGACTGTCTTTCTCTGTGGCAGAAGCTCAGTGAAGCAGGAAATACATACGGTGCCGATCCTGAGCATCTGCTGATCATGGGTGAAAGTGCCGGCGGAGCTCTGGCGGCTGGAGTATGCCTGTATCTGCGCGATCATGCCATGAACATGCCGAAGGGGCAGCTTCTGATCTACCCGGTCACGGATAATCAGACAGAGAAATATCCCTCTGCACAGGTGTATGACGATGCGGTATGGCCGCTTTCTGCCAACAGACATATGTGGGATGCGTACCTGCAGGATCTGTCCGAAGATATGCGCAGGTACATCGTACCGATGTCACATCCGGATGAATCCGATCTTCCGCGTGCATATGTTGAGCCGCAGGAGATGGATATCCTCTGTGATGAAGGAAAAGCATATGCCAGACGCCTGCAGAATGCCGGTGTACAGACAGTCCTCAGCTGCATCAATGGTTCATACCATGGCTTTGATGCGGATCTTACTTCCTCTCTTGTGCAGGAAGTACTGCAGCAGCGTATAGGTACAGGCATGGATATGCTTGAACAATAAAGGAGGAAACAGAATGAAAATAGGATTTATCGGACTGGGTATCATGGGTAAGCCGATGGCAAAGAACCTAGTCAAGGCAGGGTATTCCCTGATGGTCAACAATCTGACACCGGAACCGGTCGCGGAACTGGTCGCCTGCGGGGCTGAAAAAGGTACACAGAGAGAGATTGCAGAACAGTGCGATATCGTTATGACAATGGTGCCTAACAGTCCTCAGGTGAAGCAGATCATGCTTGGTGAAGAGGGTGTCGGCGCTCATATGAGACCGGGTACGATCTTCATTGACATGTCTTCGATCAATCCTGTCGCATCCAGGGAGATCGCGGCAGAACTGGCAAAGTACGGTGTGGAGATGCTGGATGCGCCGGTATCAGGCGGTGAACCGAAGGCAATTGACGGCACGCTGTCCTTCATGGTCGGCGGTAAGCAGGAGATCTTTGATCAGTGCAAACCGATCCTGGAGAAGATGGGGTCTTCGGTGATCAGGTGCGGTGATGTCGGTGCTGGAAATACGACCAAGCTGGCTAACCAGATCGTTGTGGCAGGTAATATCATGGCTCTTTCGGAGGCGATGATGCTTGCCAGACAGGCTGATGTTGATCCCCAGCTTGTCTTTGAGGCGATCAGGGGAGGTCTGGCCGGTTCGACGGTAATGGAGGCTAAGGCGCCGATGATGATCTCCGGGAATGATAAACCTGGTTTCCGTATCGATCTGCATATCAAGGATCTGAACAATGTGCTGGATTGTGCGCATGCGGTTGGTTCACCTGTGCCGATGACAGCTTCCGTACAGGAGATGATGCAGTGGTTGCACGCACATAACGGCGGACAGAAGGACCACAGTGCGATCGTTCAGTACTATGAGCATCTGACCGGTGTAAAGGTCTCAGAATAAT
>CADBMY010000178.1 GCA_902795905.1 uncultured Erysipelotrichaceae bacterium | reverse complement strand
TCGGTATGGAAGTAGAATACTACCCCGATCAGTGGGATACCCTGCAGTACTACCGTGAAGAGATGGACTACCTGATCCTCGGTCAGCACAGCCTTGGTATCACGCATGCCAGTTCATATAACTGCAAGACCCCGGAACACCTGAATGCCTACGCAGACAGCCTGGAGGAAGCCTGTGCACGCGGTCTCTGTGAGTATATCGCCCACCCGGATGTGATCCTGTTCCGCTATCCCCGCATCGATGAACATGTATACAGAACAGCAGAGAAGATCGCAGATATTTCACTGAAGTATGATATCCCGCTCGAGATCAACTGCGGATCCGGTGTCCACCGCCCGATGATGACATACGAAGACGGTATACGCTATCCGTATCCTTCCCGTGCTTTCCTGGAAGTCTTTGCGGAAAGAGGCTGTAAGATGATCATCGGTCTCGATGCACATGATCCAAGAGACTTCCTGACCGATATCTATCTGCAGAAAGCATTATCTATCGGTGAAGGTCTTTCCCTGAATATCATCGAAGACTTCGACATCCGCGAAGCTGCGGACAGACATAAGAAGAGTTTCTACTGAAAAAGGGTTCCGAAGAACCCTTTTTCATGGAATGGAGTATTCGATAAGCGGAATGATTACCACTCAGTGTTGTTGAAGACATACTTGTCAAGTCTGTCGAATGCTTCCTGTACACGGCTCAGAGGCAGAGCGAAGTTGATACGGATCGTATTCGGGCAGTTGAACGGACGGCCATCCTGGAACAGAACACCATAGCTGTAAGCCTGATCCAGAATATCGTCTACTGTCTTGCCATGCTTCTCACACCAGCCTGTGCAGTCAACATACAGCATGTATGTGCCCTGAGGCTGAGAGAATGTCAGACCTTCAAAGTGTTTCTTGATGTAGTCAGACGCATACTTGATATTGCCGTCAATGACTTCGCAGAGTTCATCTGTCCACTCATATCCCTCAGGCTTGTAAGCACCGAGCAGGGCATGCATGGAGAGAACATTCATACTGTTGTAGTGAGACAGGCTTCCCTGCTTGTCTACACGCTCACGCAGAGTCTTGTTGTAGATGATATGGTAGGAACCGATCAGACCTGCAAGGTTGAATGTCTTGGAAGGTGCATAAACAGCAACTGTATTCTGCTTTGCATATTCATTAACAGACTGTGTAGGGATGTGCTTGTGTCCAGGCAGGATGATGTCGGACCAGATCTCGTCAGCGATGATCTTGACATCATGTTTCTCGAAGATAGCCATAGCCTTATCGAGCTCTTCCTTCTCCCATACTCTTCCTGTAGGATTGTGCGGGCTGCAGAAGATAGCCGTATGGATCTTGTTCTCAACGATCTTCTTTTCCATATCTTCATAGTTCATACGCCAGATATTGTTTTCATCCTGGTACATCGGGCTGTGAATAATATGATAACCGGCATTGGTCAGTGTCATTGTGAAACCAATATATGTCGGAGAATGAAGCAGAACGTTATCACCCTGCTCACAGAGTACGGAGAGTGCAGAAGCTACACCGCCGAGAACACCGTTCTCATAACCGATGCATTCTTTTGTCAGGCCTGTAACACCGTTTCTCTTCTCATGCCATCTGATGATGGAATCATAGTATTCCTGCGGCGGTACAAAGTAGCCGTATGTGGAATGCTGAGCACGCTTGACCAGAGCTTCCGGAATTGTAGGACATGCCGGGAAGTTCATATCTGCGACCCACATCGGAATCTTGTCAAAGCCTTCCTTTAATGTAAAAGGTCTGAAGAAGCCTGATGTCTCAGGCGCAGCTGCGATAGAGTCTACTCTCTCAATAACTGAAGTAAAATCGTATTTCATTATCTTCTCCTTTTTTCTATTTCTATTCTAATACATTCCGTCCAGATAGCGGGTTACATCATTTACCAAAGCGGCTGTTACAGCAGAAACTCTGAACATCTTGATCTTATACTTCTCGGAAGGATCCTCTGTCTCCTCCGCAAGTGCTGCCAGTTCCAGGAAGATCGCATACAGAGTACGTCTGCGGTTGCGGATCGATCTGGAGAATCTGTGCAGATTCTGATGCTCATTGATATATCCGAGGATATCACGGACGTTGTTTACCGAACGTTCAAGATCATGACTGGCCATGGCCAGAGCACCGATCGCCGCAAAGTCGTAGTCTTCCGTACCTACCGGGATATTGGCATCTTCCAGCATCTCCAGCATTGTCCGGAATCTCTCGGTCTTCTCTTCAACGCTCATCTTTGACAGTGCACATAACTGAGCAAGCGGAATCAGCACTTTCTTGGACAGAGCATGCTTACGCAGTTTCTGCAGAGATGCTTCCATCTCGTCACCGAACTTGTCCGCATCCTTGCCGTCAAGTACAGCCATTGCGGCTGCACAGCAGTCATTATCACTGACCAGGAACGGGAAACGTTCTCTGAGCACCTTGTACTGTTCACCGATACCTTTAACGATCTCAGGATCCCTGGATTCATCAAGATTTGCTCTGGCGATCATCATCGCTGTCAGACTCAGATGATGGCTGGGAAGCATTTCCTTCATCAGCATCTTATCAATGTTGATAACACGGTTGATCAGGGTCTCCTCATCCGGTTCCATCTTCAGACATGTAGAGAGAACCATCCGGCTTCCCGGCAGGAATTCACTGCCCAGAAATCTGTTTTTTCTGATTAGCTGTGTCGCATAAGCTATCTCATCACTGTCCAGCTCCTTACGCTCACATGTCGCAACCGTTGCACAGAGACTGCTGAATTCAATATCCTGCGAACGTGATACCGCCATGGTGACCATGCGGTTCTGTGTCATCAGTTCACATAATTCCTGTCTTCTGATATCCATAAGCTACCTCTAGTTGGGAATAACAACTTTGTAATTGATCTTCTTGGCGACCGTGGAAATGATAAATCCGCTGATCACGCCGCATACAAGCGCGATTGCCATGACAAGAGCTACCTTGCCGGGAGGATTGAATGCAAACGGAGCCAGAAGTCCCGGGATCGGGCTGGCTGTACCGGGTGCGTTGTCGATGATACCGAACAGAGCAGCCGCAGTACCCGAAAGAGCACCGCCGAGGAAGCTTGACGAATAGATGATCACCGGATTGGAAGTGATGATATTCGCCTGTGTCAGAGGCTCCAGCATGACCGCAATGACCTTGCCTCTGTCACCCATTTTCAAGCGGTGGAAGACAACACCGTTGGAGAAAGTGCCGCCGAAGCAGGCAACTGCCGCAATACCCATGGGCAGACCTGTAAGACTAAGCATGGCTGTTAATGCCATACTGGACATCGGGCTTGTGCAGATGATCTTCATCAGACCGCCGAGGATAAAGCCCATGACGACCGGTGAATATGTTGTTGCCTCGGAGATCGCGCCGCCGATGATCGTCAGTACGGAAGATACATACGGATCACTGTATTTGGCGATTGCATAGTGTCCGGCCGCAGAGATCAGTGTCAGCAGGATCATGTCGATACCGCTGGGCAGATGCTTTTCAAGCCAGTGCAGCAGCCAGTACATGCAGTATCCGGCAAGGAAACCGGGCAGAATACCGTACCCTGCTACCGCAAAAGCACCGGCTGCAGAATAGATCGGATTGCCGCCCATGGCTATACCAACAAGCAGAGCAGCTGCCGGAGCGCCCATGCTGCCGCTGACAGAGCCTACAGCACCGAAGAATTCGATGCCGGCAAAGTCACCAAGAATATATTTGTAGATAGCTTCCACAAGGAATGTACATACCGCAGCGTTGGCCACACCGCTCATTGCCTTATCCCCTGAAGGAAACTTCAGACTTACAAGACTGAAGAACAGAATGACCGCTACCAGGCAGGCAATTCCCTTTAAGAATGCAATCATAGATTTCTTACCCCTTTTAGCAAACAGAAGAACCGCAATAAGCGGTCTTCTGTTTATTATATGTTTTCAGTAGTGATCTCTTACTTCACTGCTTCGTGCATGATACGAAGAACGTTTCCGTAAGCAATCTGGTCAACTTCTGCAGTTGTAAATCCTGCTCTTACGAGAGCATCGAACAGCAGGTGCATCTTATCAGGTCCGTTGACCTCAAGAGTTCCTTCAATACCGTCAAAGTCTGTACCGATAGCGATAACATCAACTCCGGCGATCTCTTTTTCATGGAGAGCCATCTTGACCATATCATCAATACGGCTTGTCAGGTTGCCTTCTGTAGCATCCAGGAATTCATGACCGAAGTTGATACCCATGGCACCGCCCTTTTCGTGCAGAGCCTTGATCATGTCATCTGTCATGTTTCTGGTATGACCGCAGATCGTACGGCAGTTGGAATGTGTCGCAACAAACGGTACTTTAGCCTGCTTGTATACATCCCAGAAGACACCGTCGGATACGTGGCTGACGTCAACCAGCATACCGATATCCTGCATGTGCTTGACAGCTTCCTTACCGAATTCTGTCAGACCCTTGTTCATGATTGCAGGATCCTTGGAGTTAGGAGCTCCAAAGCAGTTCTCAAAGTTCCATGTCAGGGTCAGAGCACGTACACCCATATCATAGAAATGATCGAGCTTAGCCATATCACCGTGTACTTCTACACCGTCTTCCATGGTCAGAACAGCACTTACCTTACCGTTCTTGAAGTTACGCTCGATATCATCAGCGTTCTTAGCTTCAGCCAGAACATCGCTGTGACGTTCGATCGTATTGCGGAAGATCTTTGCGCAGCCGTTGATATACTGCTCAGGTGTCAGTTCGGGAATACCGAAGTGCTTGTATACACCCTGCGGCGGAATGAAGATCGCGAAGAACTGTGCCATGGCACCGCCTTCAACGAGGCGCTTAACATCGAGATGCTGATCAGGACGGCTAAATACGTCTGCTTCAGCACCGTCGCGGAACATTGCGAGCATCAGTGTATCGCAATGCATATCAATTGCATGAGACATGTTATACCTCCTATTGACCTAGAGAATCATTCCCCAGCCTGTATGACCGGGGAATGTTAGTTGATTCAGTTTTGATTAAGCTTCGAGCTTAGCCTTATCGCTTCTGTATCTGAAGTAAGCAACCAGGATTGCAAGACCTACAGCGAGAGCCATGCCCCATGTATGTAATGCAGGGACGAACTTGCCGAGGAAGAAACCGACAACACCGGCAACCATGTACATCCAGACTTTAGGCAGAGCCTTGGCAACACCACCGTTCATGCCGAAACGCATCAGCATGTTGGCAGCCATCATGGAGATCATGACGAAGCCGAAGGAAGCACGTACTGCAGCAGGCAGATGGTTGATGATCCACTCACCGGCCAAGACTACGCAGAGCAGGATAACCAGGTTAGCAACAACGGAAGCAACGATACCTACGACTGTAACGATCTGACCTCTGGGGGTTGTGATGTCAGCGTTAGCCATCTTCTGAACAGTTACGGATACAGGGAAACGCATACCGCCGACGTTACCGGACAGATAAGCGATATATGTACCGGCGGAACCGAGGATCGGCCAGTAAACCATAGGCTCAGTCAGCCACATACCAATACCGATAGCAGAAACTGCTGTAATACCGGAAATGTATGTGGAAACGGGTACTGTATAACCCTTTACGAAGTAGAAGTAGATAACCGGCAGGAAGCTCAGAACGAAGGCAACAGCCATCGTGAAGCGGCCGATCTTATGAACTGCAGGTGTAAATTCGTGAATGTAATACTCCTCTGCAGGTGTTAATGTTTTCTTGTTCTCAGACATATTTTACACTCTTCCTTTCATTAACCCAGGATCGTTGCGCATACCTGACCGAAGAGCATACCGCACAGCATGCCGACTGCCAGAGAGTAAGCGCCCATACCCTTCTTGCCTTCGGAGAGCTTGCTCCAGCAGAGATAGCCGATAGCAGCACCGACGATAGCAGCGATAGAAGCAGGTCCCTTATAGTTATTCAGCAGGGAATAGGACAGCAGACCGTACATAGCACCATCAGCCATATAGGATGTGAAGGTGACCTTTGCACCGGACTCAGTAGCCTTGGCAGCTGCCATATCCAGCGGCTTCAGTGTGATCATCGTGTTGATGAAGTACGGAGCAGAAGCCAGAACCATGCAGAAGATTGCAAATGTGAATACGCCTTCGTTGAATCCGGCATCTTCGAAGTTAACACCAGCTGTAGCAGCAGCTGTGTTAGCCATTAACAGTTCCCAACCAGGTGCACCGATAACGCCGCATCTCATGAATGCTGTAGCGGAACCGACCATGGCGATCAGTGTTAAGCAGACAACGATCGAGTTCAGGGACGGACCAATAGCGGCTGTAGCGCCGGTCTGAATAGCAGAACTGATTTCTTCTTTACTAACGAGATTGAATTTGTTGTTGAAGCTCATGACCAGTCTCCAGAACAGGAAGGACTGAACAAGAACCCAGACGATCAGGATGCCGGCAAATACCCAAATCGTGCCGTTCATCGCTTGTACTGCAGGATTACCCATAATTTTCTTTTTCTCCTTATAAGCTTTACGCTCTTTTTAAATTTGCATACTACTTGCAGGCTACCGCTCTGATTTCAACTTTCGCATTACGCGGCAGAGCAGCGACCTGGAATGCACACCTTGCAGGGCAGTTTTCAGTGAAGTGTTTTGCATAGACTTCATTCATTGCCGCAAAATCTGCAATATCGCTCAGCATGACTGTGGTCTCTACCACATCTTCTACCGTGTAGCCTGCTTCACACAGAATAGCTTCAATATTCTTCAGCGACTGCTCGGTCTGGCTCGCGATATCTTCACCAGGGAAATTGCCTGTGGCAGGATCGATCGGCAACTGACCGGAAATAATCAGAAACTTACCTTCGGATGCGATACCCTGTGAGTAAGGTCCGATAGCTGCCGGAGCACCTTTTGTAGAGATTACTTTCTTCATGTATTCACCTCCCCTCATAGTGAACTGATAGATGCTCTATCACCGTCAAGTACAATGTATCAATGTAAGCGCTTGTTTGCAAGCATTATTTTTTCTCTGATAAATTATTTTTCACCTTGTGTGAACAATTTGTGAAATGCTCACATAAAATCACATCTTTTGTATGTTAAAATAAATATATATTGTTAGAGGTTTTTATTTATGACAGATGATGAAGTATTGGAAATATACCGGCCGTGGGTATCATTTATCGCTGAACTGTGCGGTCCTGCCTGTGAAGTCGTCCTGCACAAGGTCTCCGATCCCGAGCACTCGGTAGTAGCTATTGAGAACGGGCATCACAGCGGCAGAAGGATCGGCTCCCCGCTGACTGATCTTGCCAGAGATATTCTTGACAGAGGTTTATACAAAACCCAGGATTATATAGCTAACTATAACGGTTCAAGCAAAGGAAGAAACTTTAATTCCAGTACGTTCTTCATCAAAAACAGAGACCGTCTTGTCGGACTGCTGTGCGTCAACCGCGATGTCAGTGTCGCCCTTGAAACAGAGTCCCTGCTTCGAAGACTGATGCAGCAGTACAACCTTACCGTCAGTGAAGGCACCGGCTACAGTGAAAC
>CADBMY010000177.1 GCA_902795905.1 uncultured Erysipelotrichaceae bacterium | reverse complement strand
TGGATTCCTATATCGAGAAGCTGCAGCCGATCATGGCTACGGTACTGTCCTTCAATACCGAAGAAGATGCCAATGCCGCAATGAGCGCCCTGGCTGACGGCAGTAAGACTCTTGATGACATCCTGGCTGAAGGCAAGACCTCATCCGAAGGTACGACCGAAGTCATTACGATCAACACTACAGATTACGGAACTACCGTAAATACTGTTCTGCGCGGTATGACTCCGGATGACGGCTGGACCGTGATCACCTCTGCCGAAAAGGCCAATGTCTTTGTCGCCAGAGTCGATGACACCGATCCGCAGAACTTCCGTCAGGTACTGATCGATGAACTGGACGGTCAGGACGAGATCAACGATGATGCTCTGTCATACTACTTCAAAAAGTATAACTTCCATATCTACGATAAGAATGTGCTTGATATCGTGACAAATACATATCCCGAGATCGTTGTACAGTAACTGATCCAGATAAAAAGGTGTATCTCACAGATACACCTTTTACTTATGCCCCAAGAGCCTGCTTCAGCACTTCCAGATTCTTTTCCATGATACTCAGGTAGGATGTCCCCTGCTCTATGTCACGCATACTGACACCCTGCATCGAATCAAGCACCAGTATCTCTCTTGACTGATCCTGACTGTTGCGGATCACGGTCTCAGCGATCTTGCCGTCACTGCCGTCGATCTTTATCACATACGGAAGGGACAGTTCATCCAGCTTATCCGCCAGGAAGCGCACGGTCTCAAAGCTCGCCTCCGTCTCCGCCGAGCAGCCCACAAAAGCCGCATAGTAATCAATATCATAATCTTTCACGAGGTACAGGAACGGGAATCTGTCGGCGATCAGGATCGTATCCCGGGCAGAACTGCCGCAGACTTTGCTGTACTCTTCGTCAAGAAGATTCAGTTCCGAGAGATAGCTGCAGGTATTTGTGTGATATGTATCCTTACCGGAAGGATCCAGCTCACTGACCGCAGTACACAGGACCTCAATGAACCTGACCGCATTTCTCAATGACAGCCAGACATGTTCCTCCGTCTCCGCTTCGTGCTCTTCATCTTCGTGTTCATGTTCATGCCCGTCGGCTTCCATGCCCTCTTTTATTTCTTCCTCACGGGCATCCTCACCAAGGATATCCAGCAGCCTGATCACCTTCATCTCAGGATTCACACTGCCCTTTAAGGCATCTTCCACCCAGGCATCCGACTCACCGCCGACGTAGACAAACAGATCAGCTTCCGAAAGCGTAATAATATCCGCAGCCGAAGGCTGGAAACTGTGCAGATCGGAGCCGTTGTCCATCAGTAATGTAACTTCAAAGCGATCGCTGTCCCCGAGAATATTCATCACCCAGTCATATTCCGGGAAGATCGTTGTAACGATCGTATACTTACCGCTTGTCTCTGTGGGTGTCTGCGGTTTGGCACAGGCAGAAAAAAAGAAGATGACTGCACAGAGGAGAATTTGTACTGTTTTTCTCATAATGAACTCCCTGTCTGTTTCTGACAGTCTGAACACAAGCCAAAGAATACCGTACGCATCGGATCCACCAGAAAACCATGATCACTCCGGATATGATCTTCCAGTTTCTTTACCTCATCACAATGCAGATGGATCAGGGTCCCGCAGCGCAGACACTTGCAGTGATAGCACACATGCGTCTCGCCGCTGTCATGACCTGTATACTCAAAACAGGCAGGTGTATTCTCATCGACAACAGACTTGACTGCCAGGCCCTCCCCTGTCAGCTTCTCAAGATGTCTGTATACGGTGGTAAGACCGACCTTGATGCCTTTTGCCTTCAGCTCCGCATAGATCTCCATTGCGGTCATATGCGAACCTGCATGTTCCATCAGACACTGCCTGATCTGTTCCTTCTGATTTGTTCTGTATACGTTCTTCGACATAATTTGAAATCCGTTTTCATTTTCACTTAATACATACGAATTGTCAACTTATTTCTGCATAACACCGGTACAGACAGTATAATGAATATCGGAGGTACATATATCATGTGTGTATTTTGTGAGATCATTGCCGGGAATATTCCCAGCCGCAAAGTTTATGAAGACGAACATGTTCTGGCGATCATGGATATCAATCCCCTCTCTGCCGGACATACACTGGTCATGCCGAAGAAGCACACCGATGACTTTATCACAGCGGATACAGATACCGTACATCAGGTCATCGATGTTACGCATACGCTGGCTGAACGCATCGTCAAAGCCCTCGGTGCACAGGGTGTAAACATCGTCACCAACGTCGGTGAAGCTGCCGGACAGTCTGTCAGTCATCTGCACTTCCATATCATTCCCCGTTACGGCAATGATACGGCTATCTCTTTCCATGAAGCAGAGACACCTGTCGACCTGGATGAAGTCTTCACCAGAATAACCGCATAAAACAACAAAGATCCCTCAGGGATCTTTTATTGTACACCAAGCCTCTTTAACATGACCTCTCTGGCTCTGTTCTCCAGGGTATCATCCAGAGGTTCCAGTGTTACTTCTCCGTAATGTCTCTTCAGGGCTCTTGCGATCACGATATCCGCGATCATCGGATTCTTCGGCAGCAGCGGTCCATGCATATACGTACCGATCACCTGTGCATCCGCATAGCCCTCATACATGCCTTTGTAGGTATTGCCGTGTCCTTTCAGTACCTTTGCAAACGGTGAACCGACATTCTTTGTCTGACCGCCGTGATTCTCAAATCCGACAGCCTTGAATCTTCTGCCGTCCAGTTCTGCCTCAACAGCGATATTGCCTATGCAGCGGTGATCTCTGTCGGTGCTTTCCGTATAGTAGTCATAGATGCCAAGACCGTCGATCTTCTTTCCGTCCTGGTCAAGGTAGTACTGTCCGAAGAGCTGATAGCCGCCGCAGATCAGCAGGAAGGCTGTTCCCGATGCCTTTGCCTCAAGGATACTGTCTTTTCTCTTCAGCAGATCTTCATAGATGATCGTCTGTTCAAGATCAGCACCGCCGCCGAGGAAAAAGAGATCATACTCCTGACAGTCTGCACGCTCTCCGAGGGAGACTGTTTTTATCTCACACTCTATCCCCCGTTTCTCACAGCGTGTCTTCAGTACCTGTATATTTCCTTTATCACCGTACAGATCCATCAGATCATGGTACATCCACAGTATTCTTATCTTCATTGCTGTGCCTCTTTTTTCAGTATCGCTCTCGTTGCGTGCAGAGCCGTATACGTGCACATGACAAAGCTCTGCATGTTCATCTCATTCAGCGCATGGATCGCCTGTGTACTGTCCTCTATGACCGTCACACGGTCTTCCAGGCCCTCATACTTCAGACGTAAAGCCATGTCATACGCACGGGTTCCCGAGCAGATAATACGTTCGACCTGAGGATCATCCAGACGCTCAAAATGCGCATCCCAGATCCACGAGATATCATGACCGTCCTGATCATTATCATTCAGGAAGATACAGATATTCTTCTTTCCGTCACGAGCGAGGATCTCCTTCATCACCTCGTTGGCTCCGGTCGGATTCTTGATCAGATCGATCACACACGGCTGTTTCAGCTCAAAAACTTCATTACGCCCTTCCTTCAGCCTGTAATGCGCAAATACATCATCCGCCCCGGCTGTATCCAGACCGAGATTCTTCATCACGCACAGTACTGCTGCACAGTTATACACGGCATATATCGCATTGATATAGGAATGATAGACCTTTCCGTCAGCCTTGAATGTACGTCTCTGGTAATCGATATCCTCAACCAGAATATCCGGTTCGATCTCCCCGAAATGATCGTACGGACAGCTGAATCTGCCGATATGAGAATACTGATAATAACTGTATTTCAGTTCTCTGCCGCAGCGCGGGCAGAACTTCCCTTCACTGGCTTCATTGGTCGTTACCGTACTCTCATCCATACGGGCAACAGAATACAGATGTATCCTGGCTTTCTTTGCATGATCCGCGATCCTCAGCACATTGGGATCATCTCCGTTCAGGTAGAGATCACCCTCAAAGTTCTCTGTCACTTCAATGATCTTGCGGATGATCGTCTCCATCTCGCCGGCTCTGTCCAGCTGATCACGGAAGAAGTTATTCACAACAAGTCCTGTCGGATGAAGAGCCTCAAACTGTCTGTACAGTGTCAGCTCATCCACTTCAATGACAGCCGCATCTGCCTTGATGTTGTATGAAAGATCACTGCCGGAAGCCAGCAAAGAGGCAATACCGACATTCAGGTTATCCCCGCGGTGGTTGTTCAGGACCGTCAGGCCGCACCGGCGCAGTGATTCTGCTATGAGATTGCTGGTGGTCGTCTTGCCATTGGTGCCGGTAACGAGTATGACCTGTTTGGGCATATGAAAGCGCCTGATGAAATCCTTGTCCATCATCAGTCCCAGCTGTCCGGGAAGCGAGCCTCCCCTGCCTGCCATGGACAGCAGTTTACGCACCAGTTTTACTACGATCAAAGGTGTCCGCATATCAGATCTTCGGTTTATAGAACGCCCTGTTCTCGAGCGCAAATATCTTCTGTGTCCACTGTCCGGGCTTAACGCCTTCCATGGCCTGATCCAGTGTGTTCATGCGGGCATCAAGATTATCGATCAGACTCAGCACTTCCGCTTCCTTCAATGCCGGCAGCACGGGAGAGCCGTATTCCTGCTTGCCATGGTGCGATAAGACCATATGTTTCAGCAGTATGGCTTCTTCACTGTCTCCGAGTCCGACTTCGTCACATACTTCTGTCAGCCAGCCTGCCCCGATACTGATATGACCGAGCAGTTTACCCTCTTCCGTATACTCCGAAGAGATAACACCGCCAAGTTCCGCCGTCTTGCCCACATCATGCAGAAGCACTCCTGCGATCAGCAGATCACGGTTCAAAGATGGATAGAGCCTTACGACTTCTTCCGCAAGATCAGCCATGCCCAGCGTATGTTCCGCAAGACCGCCGAGGTAGCCATGGTGTATACGTGAAGCTGCCGGATAGGTAAAGAATTTCTCGTCTACCTTTTCGAACATCGCCTTGACGATCTTCTTCATATTCGGATTATTGATGGATTCCTTCAGATCATCCACTCTGTCCCGCAGTTCCTGTTCCTTCATCGCACTGCTGAGCAGATAATCCCGCATACTGATCTCCGACTGATCAATATCCGTCACCCGGAATACACGCATCTGCAGATTCCGGTTATACTCAAGAACCTCAAATTCCACCTGCTCGACATGACCGACGATGACCTGTTCCTCTGCTTCCGGCTTCACATCCCAGAACTTGCCCTCCATCGTACCCGAGTTATCCTGGAAGGTAATACTTAAATACGGTGCACCTTTATTCGTTACACCCTTGGTCACATTCTTTACCAGCAAAGGTATATTCCAGCGGTCCTTGGCCGCAAAGTTTTTGATCTTAATCATCTTCATTCCACTCCGTTTCATCCAGTACAGCCTGTATATCCTCACTGCTGTATCCCTGTGCCATGCAGTAACGGTATATCCGTGAACGCAGTTCTCTTCCCGTATACTTACTGCCGTAGCGCTTCAGGGCCTTATATACACATTTATGCAGGCTGTCCAGTTCCCGCAGCTCATCATCCTCAAAGTTCAGCTTCTCTACAGCCGCTTTGGCAATATTGCTGTGGAAACCGCGGCGGATCAGCCGTGTCTGCAGTTTATCCTTCTTCATTCGCAGGGATTCATTGGTGATCGACCCGCTGATCTTCTCTGCATAGGTTACCGCATTGTCCTCTTCATCCCCGTACTTGAGCAGTTCTTCTTCAACCGTCATGAACGGAATACCCCGGTCCAGCAGCTCCCTGCGGATCCTGTCTTCCCCGTACAGGGCATGCTTGAACTGTGCTACCTTTTCCCGGCAGTAGCGCTCATCATCCAGCAGATGATTCTTCTCCAGTCTGCCGATCACTGAACGGATCATCTCTTCCGTACACTCGGTATTCTCTTCCAGCCAGTCTCTGACTTCTTTTACAGTTCTGTCTTTCAGGGATATCCTGCGGACACAGCTCCTGTATGCCTTCAGCGCAGTCTCTGCATCCTTGATCTTCTTTACCTGTTCCACTGACAATGTATGTCCGACACGGATATCCGCCTCGTAGTAATCATCATAGGACATCAGTACGGTTTCTTCCTTACCGTCAGCTGAATGCAGGATCACACGCATCTGATCATCCTCTGCCCGGATCTCCTCTACGGTATATCTCTCGGCATAGGATCTGATCACATCACTGTAGATCTTCAGAGCTGTTTCCGCAAATACTTCGCTGTTATACGGACGTACCTGAGCGATCGTATTCGCTCTGACCGCCTGTATTGCCTCTGCATCCAGATGCAGAAACAGCTCCAGTTTCTGTGCAAAATCATTCTCATCGGTGAAATACCAGCCGGTCTTCGGCTCGATCAGCAGATTCTCCAGAACCTCGTCTCTGCGCGCAAATAGCGGCAGTCCGGAAGCCATTGCCTCAATAAACGTCATTCCCTGTGTTTCCGAGAGACTCGCCGAGACAAAAGCATCGGCACTGCGGTAGTAATCCTGTATCGTCTCCGGCTTACGCGGACCGGCAAAGATGACCATGTCCTCCAAGCCAAGAGAAGCCGCCATCTCCTTCAGTCCGTCAAGGTCGGGACCGCCTCCGACGACTAGGAATCTGACCTGCAGACCCTGTCTTTTCGCTTCCGCAAAGCCCCTGATCACCAGATCCAGTGCTTTCTCCTCGGCGATCCGGCCGACGTAGATGATCACCTTCTCATCCATGCCGATACCGAACTCATCACGGATCCGCTTTCTGTCTCCTTCTGTAAACCCGGTGGGATCAAATTTGGCAAGATCCAGCCCGGTAGGTACGATATGGATCGGTGTCCTTACACCGTACTTCTGTAACAGTTCCTTAGTCTTCTCACTTGGTGAGAAGACAGCCATTGATGAATCTCCGTAAAGTTTGGAGAACTTCGCTACCAGTTTCTTGGCATAGTTATCCACCGTCTCGGAATTCATGATATTCACATAATGCGTGTAATCTTCATATGTTGTGTGATATGTACATACCAGCGGAATATTCAGCTGTTTTGCACAGATATGCGCAAACATACCCACACCAAACTCGGTCTGGCAGTGAATAATATCCAGATGCAGACCGCGGATCTCATTCAAAGCGTTCAGATGAAACGGTGTCGTCAGAACATATCCGTATAACTGCTTCAGCTGAATACCGGAAAGACGCAGTACTTCGTGGTTCTCATCCCACTCGGCAAACCCTGCCCCCTTGTGCGGAGCGACAACATAGACTTCATGTCCCATCTTCTTCAGCTGTGTAAACAGAATATATGTACTGTTGGCAACACCGTTGATATCCGGTCTAAATGTATCTGAAAATAATCCGATCTTCATGGCAGTTCCTTTACTAATATATACAAGTATATCACACACATATAAAAGAGGGAGCAGATGAGCTCCCTCTCTCAGTAAGTTGATTTGGCTTTAGAAATTAAGCCTGTTCATCCTGAAGTTTTTTCTTCGCGATGAGCTTGTTGTAACGGATCTGGGCATCGCTTAATGTCTTTGCGAACAGTTCCGCTGCAGCTTCCTTACCCTTCAGAGCAGGCAGGTTGAAGTAACGAGCTTCTGCCATCAGGTAATCATTGAACTTGGACCAATCGGGTTCCTTGGAGTCGATCGTTAACGGCTTTTCGTTACGAGGATCGAATCTGTACAGAGGTACATAACCGCAGGCAACTGCATCTTTCTCTCTCTGCTGAGAGTTGATCAGACCGCCTCTGATACCATGCTCCTGGCAAGGGCTGTAAGCGATGATAATGGAAGGACCATTGTAGCTCTCAGCTTCTCTCAGAGCCTTCAGCGTCTGTGTCGGGTTAGCACCCATGGAGACAGAAGCAACATATGCTGTACCGTATTCCATAACGATCTGGCCGAGGTCTTTCTTAGCCAGAGCCTTACCGCCGGCAGCGAACTTCGCGATGGAAGCAGCCTGCGAGGACTTGGAGGACTGACCGCCTGTGTTGGAGTAAACTTCTGTATCCAGTACGAGAACGTTGACATTCAGGCTGTTAGCCATGACATGGTCAAGTCCGCCGTAACCGATATCGTATGCCCAGCCGTCGCCGCCGACGATCCAGACAGACTTGGAAACGAGATCTCTCTCCATAGCAAGCAGTTCCTTAGCACCTTCGTTGGAAGAAGC
>CADBMY010000176.1 GCA_902795905.1 uncultured Erysipelotrichaceae bacterium | reverse complement strand
GCGTTTTCTGTCATCATCCATGGATAATACGGCCATGAAAGCTTCCTGCGGTATCACGACCGAACCGACAGCCTTCATCCGTTTCTTGCCTTCTTTCTGCTTCTCCAGCAGTTTCTTCTTACGCGAGATATCACCGCCGTAGCACTTGGCCAGAACATTCTTGCGCAGTGACTTGATATTCGTACGGGCAATGACCTTCCCGCCGATCGCCGCCTGTACAGGGATCTCAAACTGCTGCTTCGGGATCAGTTCCTTCAGCTTGACCGTGATCTCGTTTCCCCGGGCATATGCCTCGCTGCGGTGTACGATCACACTCAGGGCATCGACCGGTTCACTGTTAAGCAGGATATCCATACGGACAAGATCCTCCTGACGGTAGCCGATCAGCTCATAATCCAGTGATGCGTATCCCTTTGAGCAGGACTTCAGACGGTCAAAGAAATCAAAGATGATCTCGGAAAGCGGCAGTTCATAAACAACACTGTTGCGTCCCTTGTCGATCACTTCAAGACTCTGATAGATACCGCGCTTATTCTGACAGAGCTCCATCACGGCACCGATATACTCATCGGGAACCATGATCTCTGCCCTGACATACGGTTCTTCAATGTGATCGATCCTTGAGGCATTGGGCAGCTTGGCCGGATTGTCTATCGCCTCCACCGTACCGTCGGTCATATATACCTGATAGACGACGGACGGTGCCGTAGCGATGAGATCCAGGTTATATTCTCTTTCCAGCCTTTCCTGGATCACATCCATATGCAGAAGCCCGAGGAAACCGCAGCGGAATCCAAAACCAAGCGCCTGTGATGTCTCCGGTTCATACTGCAGCGACGCATCATTCAGCTGTAATTTGTCGAGGGCTTCATGAAGATCTTCATACTTATCCGCATCGGAAGGATAAAGACCGCAGTAGACCATCGGATTCATGCGTCTGTATCCGGCCAGAGGTTCTTTGGCAGGATCGCGCACCAGGGTCACGGTATCACCGACACGTACATCACGGATCGACTTGATCGATGCCGCAAGCCAGCCGACATCACCGCAGCCAAGCTCATCCAGCCTCACCTCGCGGGGATTGCGGATACCCAGTTCAAGAACTTCATACTCCGCGCCGCTGGCCATGAAACGGATCTTGTCACCGACCTTCAGTTTTCCCTGGCGCACCCGCACCAGTGCGATCACACCGCGGTAGGAATCATAAAAGGAGTCAAAGACCAGTGCCTGCAGAGGAGCGTTCTCATCTCCCTGCGGAGCCGGGATCTTCGCAACGATCTGTTCCAGCACCTGATCAACATTCAGACCGCTGCGGGCAGAGATCTCCGGTGCATCCGAACAGTCGAGACCGATGATATTCTCGATCTGATTCCGCACTACATCGGGCTGGGCATTGACCATATCCACCTTGTTTATGACCGGCAGGATCTCCAGATCGTTATCGAGAGCCAGGTATGTATTTGCCAGTGTCTGCGCCTGTACGCCCTGGGTGGAATCCACGACCAGGATCGCGCCTTCACAGGCAGCCAGAGAACGTGAGACTTCATACGAAAAGTCCACATGCCCCGGTGTATCGATCAGGTTGAAGATATACTCTTTACCGTCTTTGGCATTGTATTTCAGCTGTACGGCATTCAGCTTGATCGTAATACCGCGCTCTCTTTCAAGATCCATGTCATCCAGCATCTGTGTCTTCAGATCTCTCTGCTGAACAGTATCCGTCAGTTCAAGGATACGGTCAGCCAGAGTGGACTTGCCATGGTCGATATGGGCGATAATACAGAAATTGCGTATACGTTTCTGGTCCATATCAATCAAATACCTTTCCGATCAGATTCCGGCCGGCACCATTTGCAAAATCCGCAGCCTTCATCCGTTTCTTGCCTTCCGGCTGCAGTTCGTAGACCTTGACAATACCGTCAAGACATGCGATTTCCATGGCTCCCTCACGGAAGCCGATCAGTGTACCGGGGATGATCCCTTCGGGCAGTCCTTCCTGCATGCGGGCTTTGTATATCCGTATACGTTTGCCTTCGATCACACCGTAGGGAATCGGCCAGTCGATCAGCGCCCTGACATGGTTATATGCTTCGTGGACATTGACCCTGCCGAAGCGCACATGTTCCTGATCCTTGGAGATATTTCTCGCGATCGTATAGAAACGCTCATCCTGTTCCGTACCGGGAAGATTTCCGGCAAGGTATTCCGGAAGCTTTTCACGGATCAGCTTTGCGGAAGCAGGCATCAGTTTCTGATTCAGATCATATGTTGTATCATCCGGTCCGATCGGCACCTTCTCCACGGCATAGATCTTACCGGCATCCATCTTCTCGACCATTTCCATCAGACATACACCGGTCTCTTCATCCCCTGCCCAGACGGCGTGATGCACAGGTGCTCCGCCTCTGTATTTCGGCAGAAGACTCGGGTGGATATTCACACATCCGTACTTCGGATAATTCAGGATCTCGTTCGGAACCCACTGTCCGTAGGCACAGGTAACGATCAGTTCGGGCTCATATGCCAGCACCTGATCATACTGTTCCCGCAGACGTTCCGGCTGTACGGCCGGGATACCGTATTTCTCGGCCAGTTCATGGACAGGTGTCTTCGCTATCTCGTGATGTCTGCCAACCGGTTTGTCAGGCTGTGTCACAGCTGCTACGATATTATATTTCTCATCGATCAGTGTCTGTAAAACTGTACAGGCAAAGACCGGTGTACCCATAAAAACTACTCTGATATCGCTCATTTCGGCACCTCCTGTCAGTTATTATACCTTATCGTTGCATTTTCAGAAACGCTTTGCTACAATAGTTTAGCATGAATTAATAGAGGGAGGTAGACCATGGCTAACATTAAATCTCAGAAGAAGCGTGCATTAACGAATGAGAAGAGAAGACAGGCGAATGTCAAGGCAAGAACAGAAGTCAAGAATGCGATCAAGAAGGTCTTAACTGCTGTTGAAGCTAAAGATAAAGAAGCTGCAGTCAGCGCATATGACCGTGCGAATTCTATTCTTGATAAAGCCGTTTCCAATGGTATTAAGAAGAAGAATTACGTTGCCAGACAGAAGTCCAGATTAGCTAAGGCTGTCAACTCTGTTGAATAGTAATGAAAAGAATTCCGTGGAATTCTTTTTTCTTTGTTTATCTTGTCGGCAGGATCTCCAGCCAGTATCCGTCAGGATCCTGTATAAAGTAGATACCCATGGCCGGGTTCTCAAAACATATGCAGCCCATCTTCTCATGTAAGGCATGTGCTCCTTCGAAATCATCGGTGCGGAAAGCCAGATGGAACTCCTCTTCGCCGATATCATACGGCTGCGGATGATCGCTGAGCCATGTCAGTTCAAGCTCAAAATCACTGTGCTCATTGCCGATATAAACAATAATATACGAACCGTCAGGCGCTGTTTTACGGCGCTTTTCCTTTAAGCCCAGTGCCTCTTTGTAAAATGCCAGTGAGCGTTCCAGATCGACAACGTTGTAGTTTTCATGGATCATACTGAATTTCATGACGATTCCCTCCTGTCATAGTTCCCAATGTGTTTCCTGTGCGGTATCCAGCAGAACCGTATCCCCTGCCGGATCCGGATGCGATATTTTGAAGCGTTCAATGACACTTCTGTCCTTCCAGAAGTGCATCGGCAGAATATACCGTGTATTGGTTGTATGCATATAGTATTCAAGACCTCTGGCATAATTCTGTTCAAGCCGGTCATCCAGTACAACAAAACCGATATCGATGGGTATTCCTGCCAGTTTTCCGATCTCCCTGCAGAATACACTCTCCTGTTCTTTCAGCCATGCAGGATCTTCTCCCGGCCAGTCCCACCAGTGCAGATCACCGGCATGGAACAGCGTACAGTCTGCTGTTCTGATCAGATAG
Organism: uncultured Erysipelotrichaceae bacterium; assembly: GCA_902795905.1. Lineage (GTDB taxonomy): Bacteria > Bacillota_I > Bacilli_A > Erysipelotrichales > Erysipelotrichaceae > Bulleidia. Next base: position 625 of record CADBMY010000176.1, on the reverse strand, counting down.
GCAACTCCTTCATCCGTGGAAAGCAGGGTCGTGACCGTGCCAAGACCTTCAACGGTATACGTCCTGTCCGCATCCATGTAAACAGCATCACACACCGTGGGAACAGCCGGATTCCCGCGAAGATCAAATGACAGAATATACTTTACACCGCCCTTACGGCCCATCAGGCTGAAGATCTGCGGGTCAAAATGATCCGCATGGGCATGGCTGACAAACACGAACAGAGGCTTGTCTTCCGGCTTATCGCGCACTATGGAAAGATCGCCGCGGTAAGCATCAAACATCAGTAAAACATGTTCTGTCTCGGCCAGAAAGCCACTGTGCCCCAGATAATCTAATTTTACGTTCTTCATGTATCTCTCTTTGGATCACCTTTATGTTTTCAAGATACACTATGCCCTCTTTGTTTGTCATCTCTTTTACAAACACAGTCATCACGATACGGCACTCATTTCTGACGTATCTTCTCCAGGCAAAAGAAAACTGCGGTTATTCACCGCAGTTTCTGTTCAAATAGTTTTCGAGGATCCTCTCCTGTCTGATCAGTTCCTCACTGTTTCTGCCCTTGCGCAGGTGCAGTATGTCCCTGATCTTCTGCAGCTGTTTTGTCCTGTACTGCAGATAT
>CADBMY010000175.1 GCA_902795905.1 uncultured Erysipelotrichaceae bacterium | reverse complement strand
GCGAAGAAGCTTCTGGATGCCTTTCACAAGGTTTGACGAACCGTTAACGATTGGTTAACATATACAGAACAGAAGGAGATACAGGTATGCTTTATTGCGCTTGCGGTTACTGCGGTACGGGTTCTTCAGCCGTTTATCATCTGCTTAGTGAGTATCAGGGAATTGCCAACGGCAATCTTGGTGAATATGAACATGTACTGATGTATACACCTCACGGTCTGTTTGATCTTGAGGATGCATTATACAGAAATAACGGGTGGCATAATTTTGATGCTGCGATCACGGAATTCAGAGCTGAGATGAAGAGACTGAATGACAGTGATTTCAACTGGTTCGGCGGTTTCCAGAACCGCTACGGTGATCAGTTCATGAAGCTTGTGGATGAGTTTATCGACAAGCTGATCCAGTATACGATTCCCGGATACTGGTCTTATGACCTGAAAGGGTGGAAGTTTGACAGTGTGCAGTTTGCCAAGGATACGGTAAGGAATATCCAGGGACAGCACCGTGAGCATCCCGGCCGCGTACTTGACCGTAAGACAGACAATCAGATCCATTTCTCCTTTATTGAAAAAGAAGACTTTTATAAAGCAGCCGGAGAATTCATTCAGAAGTATTTTGAAATGATGTACGGAAAGGAAGAGAAGATCGTACTGAATCAGTTCCTGCTTCCGCATAATCTGTACAGACTGAAGAATTACTTCGGTGACGGCATCAAGTCCATCATCGTTGACCGTGATCCCAGAGATGCCTATATCATCCAGAAATATGTCTGGCCGACCAAGGGCATCAGAGCCAAGATCCCGACGGATATCGACCAGTTCTGCCGATTCTGGGTAGGTATGCGCAGTAGTGTTACACCCTATGATCCTGATGTGGCGATCACGATGAAATTCGAAGACTTTGTCTATCACTATGACGAGACCGTGGCGAAGGTCGAAGAATTCTTCGGCATCGATGCCAAGGATCATATTTCTCCGAAGTCACATCTGAATCCTGCTATCTCGATCAGTAATACGCAGAACTGGCTGATCAATGATGCCTGGAAGGAAGAAGCAGATTATATTGCAGAACGTCTGCCTGAATATCTGTATGACTTCCCGTACGAGTTCAAGCCTAAACTGGAGGATACCAAGTTCCTGTAATGTCCAGCAGAACAAGAAATGTTGCGAAAAACTTCTTTCTTGGCGGTATAGCCAAGATCATCATGATGGTCTTTCCGTTCATTACGAGGACCATCTTTATCAAGTTGCTCGGAGAAGAATATCTGGGCATGGGAGGCCTGTTCTCGCAGATCCTGGCTGTTTTAAACATGTCCGAGTTAGGCCTTTCCAGTGTCATGGTCTATTCCCTGTATAAGCCGCTGGCAGACAAGGATGATGCGGAAGCCGCAAGTCTGCTGGGCTTTTACAATACGATGTACAAGCTGATCGCCGGCTTTATTCTGGTTGTCGGTCTGGCTCTGGTGCCGTTTCTGCAGTATCTGGTGGATACTCCGGTACCGATGTCGGAGATCCGTATCTACTATGTCCTGTATCTGCTGAATTCGGCAGCTTCCTATCTGTTTATCTGGAAGAGCTCTCTGATCGAAGCCGATCAGAAGGTATATATCATTACCGCAAGCCGTACGGCTTTCAATATCGCCATGCAGGTCGTACAGGTGCTTATTCTGCTTTTGACGCATAATTTCTTTCTGTACCTCTGTGCAGCTCTTGTTTCAACGGTGCTGAACAACCTGTATCTGTCTTATCGGGCGGATAAGATGTATCCGCATATCAGCGGTGTGAAGGGAGAGCCGCTGTCCCGGGAGAGAAGAAAGCAGATCTTCCGCGATGTGAAGGCGATGCTGGCATACAAGATGGGCGGTGTCTTCCTGAACCAGACGGATAATATCTACATTTCGAGGATGATCAATACCCGTACGGTAGGGTATTACCAGAGCTACCAGATGCTTTCCACGACCCTGACAAGCTTTGCGTCTTTCTTCTATCAGAGTATGCTTCATTCGGTCGGTGACTTCAATGTCAACAGCAGTGAAAAGGAGAAGAAGGATCTGTTCGATGAGATCGGACTGATCTTCTCATTTGTGGCGGTGATCATCACGGTCGGCTTTGTCACGATGAGCAGTAAGATCATCCTGCTGTGGCTGGGAGAGCGCTTTGTCGTAGACAGATTGACAGTCATGGCAATGTCGGTCAATATTTATCTGCCTCTGATCCTGTATCCGGTGTGGATGTTCCGCAGAACGACCGGTCTTTTCCGGGTGACACAGAATATTCTGATCTATGCCGGTATTCTGAATCTGATCCTGTCCTACTTCCTTGGCAAAAGAATGGGACTTGCCGGTATCCTGTTGGCAACTTCGGTATCCCGGCTGCTGACGTCATTCTGGTTTGAACCTGTGGCCCTGTTCAAGCGTATCTTCCCGTCATCCAGCGTGTGGTCCTACTTCCTGGATGTTGCCAAATACCTTGCGGTCAGTCTGATCTGT
>CADBMY010000174.1 GCA_902795905.1 uncultured Erysipelotrichaceae bacterium | reverse complement strand
CCTGGGGTACCTCAGGGACGGCTCAGTCCGATACTGCTATGCATCAGGCATGGTGAACTCGAACGGCGGGTGCGGATTCCTTGGCGGGCGCTACTACAGCTACGGCTCCTACCGGGACTGCTATTACAACAGTGCGAACACGGGGAACCGTGTCGGGATCCCGATGACAAGTGCTCAGCTGAAGGCAAAAGAGAATTACGTGGGTTGGGATTTCACGAATATCTGGAGTCTGCCCGGAGAAGACGGAGCTGAAACACTCGGCAAAGGATACCCTGTGATCAACTACCGCGGGGAACCGGCTGCACCGCCTGTAGAAGGAAGCGGCAGTGAAGAAGATCCGTTCCTGATCACAACCCAGGAACAGCTGGCGGCCATGGCAACGGGCCAGTATCCTTTGACTGGAAAGTATTTTTACAGACTGGAGAACGATATTGAACTGACAGCCTGCAACTGGGTGCCGATTGGCGGCAACGAAGGCCTTTCCGCTTTTGAAGGATTCTTTGACGGACAGGGTCATACCATCAGCGGAATTAGGATCAGCGGACAGAGCAATTCTTACGAAGGCCTGTTCGGACTGAATAGGGGCGTTATCCGGAATCTGCATGCGGAAGGCATCGTAGAGGGATCCTCCAACCTGGGTATCCTGGCAGGCGAAAACCAGGGAACTCTTGAAAACTGCAGCAGTTCGGGTACAGTAAACGGCAGCGGTACGCACGGCGGTCTGGCAGGAAGAAATACAGGGGACGGTATCGTGATCCGCAGCTTCTCAGATGCGCTGATCAAAGGAACCGGTACGGCCGGCGGTCTGATCGGAGAAAACACGATAAATATCCTGCTTTGCTATAGCAGCAGTACAGTTTCAGGAAGCAGCGGTAATGCGGGCGGTCTGGTTGGCATAAACAGCGGAACAGTGGAGAATTGCTATGCCAGAGGCAATGTCAGCGGTTCAACAGCGGGCGGCCTGATCGGATGGAATACCGGCACAATTGCAAAATGCTATTCGACTGGTAAGGCAAATGAAGGAAACGGCGGCGGTCTGGCCGGCACCAGCAGCGGTATGGTAGAAAGCTCCTATTACAATTCTTCCACAAGTTTCTGTACCGATACAGGAAAAGGCACCGGTCTGACATCAGCCCAGCTGAAGAAGACGGATGAACTTGCGGATTGGGATTTCCTTACAACCTGGGGATTGTTTGCGACTGTAAATAACGGATATCCGTTCCTGCTGTGGCAGATGGCGGCCTCGTCCGAAGAAGAGCCCGCATTCCGCTACCAGGTAAAGGAAAGCAGAAAAGGCTATGCCTGGTTCGATCAGGACATGAGACTGCTCCTGACGCACGAGGCACTTGGCCCGGACATGACGCTCAGTTTCACAGTATTGTATAAAGAGGCTGATCAGATCCGTAAGATGGAACTGCCTGCCATATACAACGAGCAGTCGGGACAATATGAAGCAGATTTCCACATCGCCGAAGGCATGCAGGAGATCCGGTCAGTCTCGGCAGAGCTCCTGCCGGCTGAAGGGACTCAGGGAGAGTCCGGCCATATCGGCTTTACGCCGACTTATCGGTATCAGATGCCCCTTAAGATAGAGGGTATGTTGAGTGTTACTTTATCCAAAGCAATAGCGCAGACAGATGGGGTGACACTGAAACTGGCAAACAGCAAGGGCATCACTGTATACAGTGAAGAACTGACAGGCCGGGAAACACTTGAAGTTCATGGTCTCGCATCCGGGGAATACAGCGCTCTCCTGCAGGCTGACAACATTGTCCTGAACGGCGTGAATAATATAACAGTCACTGAGGGAAGCGCATCAGAACTGGATCTGACCAACACGCCGGCACTGGCTGAAATTGAGGTTGTCTGGTATGAAAACGGAGAGAAGGTCACCAATACAGGCATTTCATTGAATTTCTTTGACAGAACGCCGGGAAGCAGCAGGCTCTTTGCACCTGGCGAGCATTTGTCATGGCTTCGCGAGGGAGACAAGATCGGCTTCTCAACAGCCTTTTCCGAGGCGGCACTCAAGCGCTACAGGAAGGATGTAAAAGCCACAGCCGGTAATGCTTCACAACCTGCAGATCTGCCGTTTGCCGCGATGCAGGAGATCACACTGGCAGCTGGCCTGAATGAGATCCGGATAGACCTGGAGCTGTATCGTGTCAGCGACATTACGGTGCAAGTGCCAGCAGCGGCAGCAGACACCAACAACGGGACGTTTCACGTAACGCTTAGTCAGACACTAAATGGCTCGGTACCTGTCAGTAATACACAGACTGTGATTGGCGGAACTGCCTCCTTTAAGGTATATGAGGAGGATGCGGTGATCACCTTAACAGGGCGCCGTTATGAAACAGTATCCGGAACCTTCTCTTTCACGCAGATGCAGGAAGGGGTCGTACTGGAGACTGTGAAAGCAGATGCTGTTCTTGGCTTTGCACTGGATTACCAGGAGAATGTCACTATTGAAGGGGCGCAGGATGCAGGCATCAGTACAGGCCGGTTCTCCCGTCCGGACAAGATCGAACTGAAAAAGGAGGGAAGTTCGCAGATCACGGAATTGGCGTTGTCAGATTGGCCTTCCGTATATATAAAGAAGGACGAACTGACAGTAGGTGAAACGCTGACAGCCACTGTTTATAAAGAAGGCTTCGAGAATAAGGTTTTGCAGGCGGAAGTGAATGAGCATGGGAATGCGGCCTTCCAGGGAACCCTGGTGAAACAGGGTGACCTTGTGGTCGACCTTACATGGGAAGAGGGAAGCGCATCCGGCGTGAACAATCTTGCACTCTATAATGAATCCGGCGAGCGGGTACGTTATATGACTGCCCGTGACAGCCAGGTCACCATGAACACACTGCCTGCCGGAAGCTACCATCTTGCAGCAGCCCAGAGCAGCTTCGGGCTGTCAAGATACCAGTCATATGCGAATCTGCAGGCATCAGGAGAAGACTCACACTATGTGACGGAACAGGTGACTGTGAGCAACGGATATATCACAGAAACGGATCTGGTAATTCCGACAGCTTCCGATTCCAACAGGCTGATCAACCCGGATGAGAGTGTGATCAGTGTCAGCAATGCCTATGCGAGAATTGGCGATACGATCAATGTCAGGGCAGAGTATAACTTTAATCATATCGGTGTCAGCTCAAAGACGGCGGTTCTGACGATACCGGAAGGAACTACACTGGTCAATTCTTCCGTTACACTCAATGGACAGCCGGTCGATGTCAGCGTTTCGGACGGTCAGTTTACGGTCACGGCAGCATCGCAGCAGATGCTGGTACGGTATTCTGTTAAGGTCCGCGCAACGATCGCGGTATCAGAGATCGTATTTGACGGATCCGTATCCTACCGGTATAAGGAGACTGCAAAGACAGAAATACTTGGCAGGGCCTCTGTCAGCCTGAGTGAGATGTCCTTATCCGTACCTGAAGCAACGAACTACTCACAGATCGTTGTGACCGGGTATGCACCGAAGTACGCTCCCGTCCTGATCTATGATGACGCTGTGCTTATAGGTGAAACGACTGCCGGGAAGTACGGTGTTTATAGAACGGAGGTTTCCTTATCTGACAAAGGGAGAAACACGCTTCATATGATCAAGGCTGTTTCCGTGAACGAACAAGGAGAGCAGATCAGCGCGCCGGCAGCGGAAGTGCGTTTCGGCAATCCCGTGGCATCGCTTTTGCGGCTTGATATTCTCTGTAATGCGCATGAGGATGTCGTATATAGCATCATGGATCCGACGAAAGGGGTCGGCACCCTGACATTTACATTAAAT
>CADBMY010000173.1 GCA_902795905.1 uncultured Erysipelotrichaceae bacterium | reverse complement strand
CACTGTCGTCCGCGGTATAGTCATCGATATCCGAGGCATCGATATCTTCATAGGATACATATGACGCAAAAGCATCTCTCATTTCCCCGGTAATATTTACCTTTGTCTCCCCGCGCATCAGTATTCTGACTTCGGAGTGATAATCTACCTGTGCAGGATTGCCGGAGTAGTCCATATCCATTGTGAAGTCTGCACTCTGTTCGACCAGCTCTCCGTTCTTTTCGGTCTGGGTTACCGTACCGCCGCTGACACTGAACTGACTGCTTTTTGACAGGTCATAGATATCGTATCTTCCCGTAAACAGTTTCTGTGCATCTTCCTGTTTCAGGACATATACAGTCTTTTCCCCGGCTTCGGTTTCTTCCCTGCGCACTTCCGTGCACATTGACTCACTGATCAGCGTCTTTTCAAGCGGCACCAGCAGGATACCTTCCACATATGCATAAGGCATCTCATCGTAGTACTGCACACCGTTGTAGGAAGAGTATAAACGCCCATCTTCGTACCATCCTTCCAGTCTGGATACGATGCCGGCACTGTCTACATTTTCGGTGATATGCGCCGTTTCTGTGCCCGGTACAGCCTGCAGAACACCATCCATGTGATACTCTTCCGTCACATCCGTACCGACAAACGAAAACGTATGATCCAGTACGACAGCAGCTGTATAAGAATCATCCGCGCTGAAAACATCCGGTGTTTCCGAAGGCACAGGAGAAGGTGTATTCTCCTGTTCTCCCTTCGGTGAACACCCGATCATGAATACAGTCAGTAACAGTAATATCAGTCTTTTCATGATAGAAATAAAAACCTGCATGCTCAAGCATACAGGTTTACAAATTGACTATACCAGCTCAATGTATGCCATCGGAGCAGCATCACCGCGGCGTGTACCGGTCTTAACGACTCTTGTATATCCGCCGTTGCGTTCCTTATACTTAGGAGCTACTTCGTCAAACAGCTTCTGAACAACAGTCTTACCTGTCTCTTCATCTACTGCATTGCGGATATAAGCAGCTGCCTGCCTGCGTGCAGCAAGGTCACCTTTCTTACCCAGAGTGATGAGCTTATCTACTACAGAACGCATATCCTTGGCTTTAGCCTCTGTCGTTTCAACACGACCGTACAGGATCACGGAAGTAGCCAGGTTTCTTAACATGGCCTTACGATGATCAGCTGTCCTTCCAAACTTACGGTTCCACATATCAATGTTCCTCCCAATTAATCGAAGGACTTGAAGCCCAGACCTAATTCGGCGAGCTTGTCCTTAACCTCTTTCAGTGATTTCTTTCCGAGGTTACGAACTCTCATCATCTCTTCCTCGGTTTTCTGCGTTAAATCTTCTACTGTCTGAATGTTGGCACGCTTCAGGCAGTTGTAAGAACGAACAGAGAGATCCAGATCTTCGATCAGCTGCTGCTGAGACTTGCTCTGAACTTCCGTTCCGCCTTCTTTAATGATATCTTCCATGGACAGAACATCTTCGTTGATACCGGCAATGATATCCAGATGATCGATCAGGATCTTCGCACCTAAGGAAATGGCCTTCTGCGGGTTGATCGAACCATCTGTCCAGATTTCCATGGTCAGACTGTCATACTTGGAATCCTGTCCTACACGTGTAGGCTCTACAGCGTAACTGACTTTCTGGATCGGTGTATAGATAGAATCTGTAAATACTGTACCGATACCCTGGGAGTTACCCTGATTCAGCTGTTTGTTGATGTCACTGCCAACATAGCCGCGACCGTTCTTTACCTTCAGTTCCATTTCCAGAGAAGCATCATTCTCAAGGTGAGCAATCTCCAGATCTTTATTCAGGACTTCAACCTGTGCAGGGCAAAGAATATCACCAGCCGTAACTGTGCACGGTCCTTTTGCGGAAATTTGCAGAGTGTAGACATCGTCGTCTTCGATCTTCATCACGAGCTGTTTTAACTGAAGAATGATCATGGATACATCTTCACGAACACCGGGAATGGTGGTGAACTCATGATAAACACCATCTACTTTGATGGAGAATACTGCTGCACCGGGCAGAGAAGATAATAACACTCTGCGCAGTGCATTACCGATCGTCGTACCGAAACCTCTCTCTAACGGAGCAAGAACGAACTTTCCGTAATTGTCAGATTCAACGTATTCTTCAACTTCAAACTCAGCGCGTTCAAATTTCTGCATGCAACAATCCTCCCTTTCCGAAATTAGCCACGAGGTCTCTTAGGCGGACGGCAGCCGTTATGAGGGATAGGTGTTACATCATTGATTGCTGTGATCTCAAGACCGGCAACGGACAGCGAACGAACAGCTGCTTCACGACCCGGACCCGGACCCTTTACGTTAACTTCAACTGTCTTCAGACCCTGTAAGATAGCTGCCTTACCTGCAGCCTCTGCACAAAGCTGAGCAACATACGGTGTAGACTTACGGGAACCCTTGTATCCAAGTGCACCTGCGGAACTCCAGGCAATAACATTACCTGCTTCATCCGCGATCGTTACGATCGTATTGTTGAATGTAGAGTGGATATGAGCGACGCCCTTGGTTATATTGCGTCTTACTTTCTTCTTACGAACGGCTCTTCTGCCTGATTTTCTGTTTTCAGCCACGATTACACCCTCCTACTATTTCTTCTTGTTGGCAACAGTACGACGCGGTCCTTTGCGGGTACGAGCATTCGTACGTGTACGCTGTCCGTTAACAGGTAAGGATCTTCTGTGACGAATTCCTCTGTAGCAGCCGATCTCCATCAGACGCTTGATGTTCAGAGCGCGCTCACGACGAAGATCACCTTCCGTTTTGATTGCGTCAACAGCCTGACGAATAGCAGTTTCCTGTGCATCAGTCAGATCTCTTGTACGGATATCTTCACTGATACCGCAGTCTGCGAGGATCTTTTTCGCTGTTGTCAAACCGATTCCATAAATATAGGTTAAAGATATTACGATACGCTTATTCGCAGGAATATCAATACCAGCTATACGTGCCATATTCTAACTAATCTCCTTACTATCCCTGTCTCTGCTTGTGCTTCGGATTCTCGCAGATCACCATAACTACGCCTCTGCGCTTGATAACCCGGCACTTGTCACACATAGGTTTAACTGACGGTCTTACTTTCATTTTTGTTTCCTCCTGGAAAATGTGTTTTTACTTATGTCTGTAAGTAATACGCCCACGTGTTAAATCGTAAGGTGAAATTTCCACTGTGACCCGATCGCCTGGTAAAATGCGTATGTAATTCATCCGGATTTTACCAGCAACGTGAGCGCGGATCTCGTGTCCGTTTTGAAGCTTCACCTTGAAATTGGCATTAGGAAGTGTTTCCTCGACGATACCATCAATTTCAATGACGTCCTGTTTTCCCATTCAATCTCCATTTCTTTAAAAGTCCTCTTCGGTACGGCCGAGGCCGCACCGAAGAAGATTATACAATACTTTTCAGTATTTCCTGAATATTTTTAAATATTTCTTCCGTTGATCCGGATGCGTCAATGCGATGCACCAGACCTCTTTCCTCATAGAATCCAATCACAGGTTCAGTATTCTTGTAATACTCATCCATGCGAACCTTCAGCTCCTCGAGCGTATCATCCTTTCTCTGGATGACCTCAGCACCACAGTTGTCGCAGATACCTTCGACCTTCGTCGGCTTCCACTTAATATGATAAATGGCACCGCACTTAGGACAGATCCTGCGTCCTGTGATCCTCTGCTCAAGAATCTCAATGCCCACTTCAAGGACAAGTACTGCATCGATCTTACGACCGATCCTTTCCGTGATCTCTTCAAGTTCCTTAGCCTGATCGATCGTACGCGGATAACCGTCAAGCAGATATCCGTTGGCGCACTCATCACCGCCGAGGGTGACTTCCACCATCTTGTTTACGATCTCACTCGGAACCAGACGACCGTGATTCATGTAATCAGCAGCGATCAGACCAAGTTCTGTCTTTCTGCTGACCTGATCTCTGAGCATATCTCCGGTAGAGATGTGCTTGATCTCATAGTTCTTAATCAACTTCTCAGAAAATGTACCTTTGCCTGCACCGGCAGGACCCATAATCAGAAGATTCATACTAACTCCTATTTAAGGAAACCGTGGTATTGCTTCTGGGTAAGCTGTCCCTTTAACTGAGATACTGTCTCCATAGCAACACCGACAACGATGATGATACCCGTACCGCCGATCGCAATCGAGGACGGGAGAGACGTGAACATTGGTACAATGTACGGAAGAACAGCAATGACCGTAAGTGCTGTAGCACCCAGCACCGTGATCCTGTGAATTACCTTATGCAGATAAGTCACTGTCTCACTTCCCGGACGGATACCGGGAATGTAAGCACCGCTCTTACTTAAGTTTTCCGCTACCTTTTCTGCATCGACCTGCAGGTCAGTGTAGAAGAAGGTAAACAGGAATGTCAGTACAGCATAGATGATCAATCCTACAGGTCTCTGCAAACTCAGGAAATTGCTGACCTTGTTGTACGCATCAGTGTTAATGAAGCTCAGAATGATCTGAGGCGCCATCATGATCGAGTTAGCGAAGATGACGGGAATAACACTGGCGGAATTGATCTTGAACGGCAGATAAGTAATATCATTGCCGCGGGTATTGGAACTGGAAGTATACTGGATTGGAATCTTTCTGACTGCCAGCTGCATGATAACAACACCCACAATGATTGCCAGATACAGTATGCAGTAGAGGACGAACTGCAGAACACCGCCGAAGACGGCACCCTGAGATGATCCGCTGACCTGAATATTGAACACCTGGGCAAACTGTGCAGGAATGTTGCTAACGATACCTGCGAAGATGATGATCGAAATACCGTTGCCGATACCCTTCATACTGATACGGTCACCGATCCAGATGAGGAACTGTGTGCCGGCACACAGAATCGTCGCTGTGTACAGGTATGAAGAGACCGACGTGCTCTCAAGAATAGCGTACTGACGATCGAACCCATATACCATCGAGAAGGCCTGTACAAATGCCAGGACAACACCGAGATATCTGGTGATCTTATCGATTTTTGTTCTGCCTGTCTGGCCGGACTTGGATAATTCAGTCAGCGCAGGGATAACATCCATACTCAGCAGCTGGATGATAATGCTGGCAGTAATATACGGTCCCACACCAAGTGCAAATACCGACATTCTCTCGAAGGCACCGCCTCCCAGCAGATTCATCATACTGAGGATCGAGTTATCAGCAATCTGCGCAGATAACTTTCCTGCATCAACACCCGGGACAGGGATCGCCGATCCAATGCGATAGATCAATAGCATTGCCAGGGTAAAGAAGATCTTGTTACGGATCTCTTTACTCCTGAAAAAGCTGGCGAATGTGTGCAGCATGATTACAGCACCTCTGCTGTTCCGCCTGCCTCTTCAATCGCCTTTAAAGCGGACTTGGAGAACTTCGCAGCCTGAACCGTGATCTTCTTTTCCAGTTTTCCGTTGCCGAGGACCTTCAGACCGTCAAGCTCTTTCTTGATCATTCCGCAGTCCTTTAATACAGCGAAGTTAACTGTAGCACCGTCCTCAAAGCAGTTCAGATCCTCTACATTGATAACAGCATATTCTTTACGATTCATGTTTGTGAAGCCACGCATAGGTGTTCTCTTGAAGAACGGTGTCTGGCCGCCTTCAAATCCAATCGCAACACCGCCGCCGCTTCTGGCGTTCTGACCCTTATGACCCTTACCGGCAGTCTTACCCTGACCGGAGCCCTGGCCACGGCCGAGTCTCTTCGATGTGAAGCGAGCGCCGTCATTAGCTTTCATTTCATTCAGTTTCATGATCGTCCCTCCTTATCGAATCTCCGCGACCTTCTTATCACGAATCTTCGCTACCTGCTCAACAGTACGCATGGACTGCAGAGCATCGATCGTAGCTCTGACTACATTGACCGGTGTTCTGGAACCGATGACCTTACTCAGGACATCAGCGATACCTGCCAGTTCGAGAATCGAACGAACAGCACCGCCGGCGATAACACCGGTACCGGGAGCAGCAGGCTTGACCATAACACTGCTGGCACCATGTCTGCCAACTGCTGTATGAGGAACCGTACGGTTATCCTCAACCAGCTGTACACGGATAACATTCTTATTCGCTGCTTCCGTAGCCTTCTTGATTGCATCCGGAACCTCGGCTGCCTTACCCATGCCGAAGCCGACTCTGCCCTTGTGATCACCAACGACAACGAGGGCACTGAATCTCATACGACGGCCGCCCTTTACGGTCTTACTGACACGGTTGATGGAGACAACTACATCATCGAACTCTTTAGGTTCACGTGCTCTTCTAAATGGTTTACGTTCCATTGTATTCTCCTTCTCCCTTCTCAGAACTTCAGTCCGGCTTCTCTGGCCGCATCAGCCAGGGCCTGGACTCTGCCGTGATAGACATAACCGCCACGGTCAAACTTGACACTCTCGAGATTCATCTCAAGGCACTTCTTGGCAATATCTTCGCCGACCTTCTTGGCAGCATCGATATTTCCGCCGTTCTCAAGCTTCAGTGCAGCTGAGCTGCTGGCAGTCAGTGTTTTACCCGTTGTATCATCAATGATCTGGGCATAGATATGTTTATTTGAACGGAATACATTCAGACGCGGGCAGTCGGGAGTACCACTGACGACTTTGCGCACACGTTTGTGTCTGCGAATGCGTTCAGCATTCTTATTTACTTTCTTCAGCATCTTACTCTCTCCTTCCCATTACTTCTTAGAAGCTGTCTTACCTTCTTTACGACGTACATGCTCGTCCTTGTAACGAACACCCTTACCGCCGTAAGGCTCAGGCTTCTTGGCAGCTCTTACTACAGCCGCGAACTGTCCGACACGCTGCTTATCAATACCGCTGATATTGATCGTTGTCGCATCAGGACACTCAACTGTCAGATCAGCAGGAACTTCGAATTCAACCGGATGGGAGAAACCGAGGTTCATTGTCAGCTTGTTGCCGGCTAAGGCGGCACGGTAACCGATACCGACGATCTGCAGAGTCTTCTTATAGCCCTCGTGGCATCCTTCGATCATGGTAGCCAGGATAGCTCTTGTTGTACCATGCAGCTGCTTAACAGCTTTTGTTTCATTCGGACGTGTAACTTTGATCGTTCCGTTATCCTGTTCAATACCGATCAGCGGATTGAACTTACGTGACAAGGTTCCCTTAGGACCCTTAACAGTCACCTCATTCCCTTCGGCGATCGTTACTTCGACACCGGCAGGAATGGTAATCGTTTTATTACCGATACGTGACATTCTTTATTTCCTTTCTCTTACCAGACGTAGGCGATGACTTCGCCGCCTGCATGTTTCTGTCTTGCTTCTCTATCAGTCATCATTCCGCTGCTGGTAGAGATGATTGCAATACCCATACCGTTTAATACCTTCGGAATAGCATCCTGCTTGGCATAAACGCGAAGACCGGGTTTGGAGATACGCTTAATACCGGAGATGATCTTCTGCTTGTTCGGTCCGTATTTCAGAACGACCGTCATCTTTTTTTCAACACCTTCTCCGCTGACTGCGTAGTTCTCGATGTAGCCCTCTTCTTTGAGGATACGTGCGATCTCTAACTTAACTTTGGATACCGGAGCTACTTCAACTTCTTCCAGATTGGCATGAACACCATTCCGGATTCTTGTCAGCATGTCGGCGATAGGATCTGTCATATTCATTTTGCTTGTCCTCCTTACCAACTAGCCTTCTTGACTCCCGGGATCTGGCCCTTGTAAGCCAGTTCACGGAAGCAGATACGGCAGAGCTTATACTTGCTTAATACTGAGTGCGGACGTCCGCAGCGCTCGCAGCGTGTGTATGCACGTGTCGAGAATTTTGCAGGACGGCTCTGTCTAACTTTCTGAGATGTCTTTGCCATAACCTTAGCCCTCCCTCTTAACGAACGGCATACCCAGCTGAGCAAGCAGCTCATATGCTTCTCTGTTTGTCTTTGCGGTCGTGACGATAACGATATCCATACCGCGTGTCTTGTTAACTCTGTCGAAGTTGATCTCAGGGAAGATCAGCTGCTCTTTGACACCGAGTGTGTAGTTGCCTCTGCCATCAAATGCAGTAGCAGATACACCGCGGAAGTCACGAACACGCGGCAGAGAGATGTTCATCAGCTTGTCCAGGAACTCATACATACGCTCACCGCGCAGAGTAACCTTGCAGCCGATCTCCATACCTTCACGAAGTTTGAAGTTCGCGATGGACTTCTTAGCCTTTGTGATCACCGGCTTCTGACCGCTGATCGCTGTCAGTTCACTGACTGCCTCTTCAAGAGCCTTGGGATTTGTGATGGCATCACCAACACCGATGTTGATGACGATCTTCTCAAGTTTGGGAGCCTGCATAGAGCTCGTATATCCAAACTCCTTGATCAGAGCAGGCTTTACCGTTTCATTGTATTTCTGTACGAGACGATTCATTACTTCTTGCCTCCCTTGATCTCTTTATCCGCTTTCTTGTTGATGCGGACCTTGTTTCCCTTAGCATCTGTCTTGAAACCAACACGACCGGCTGTCTTGGACTTATCATCATAGATCATGACGTTGCTGGCGTCGATACCAGCCTCATGCTCAACGATGCCGCCATCCGGATTAGCCTGTGTAGGCTTCAGAGACTTCTTGATCATGTTTACACCCTCGACAATGATCTTATTTGTCTTAGGGTTAACTGCCTTAACTTCACCAATAGTACCTTTGTAGTGACCACTGATGACCTTTACCGTATCACCTGTTTTGATTTTCATGGTCAGCCTCCTTACAGTACTTCCGGTGCCAGAGAGACGATCTTCATGAAGTTCTTCTCACGAAGTTCTCTTGCTACCGGGCCAAAGATACGTGTTCCGACCGGTGTCAGATCTTCCTTGATGATAACTGCAGCATTCTCATCAAACTTGATGTAGCTGCCGTTCTCACGACGCAGACCGTACTTTGTACGAACGATGACGCACTTGACGACCTGGCCTGCCTTGACGGTGCCGTTGGGAATAGCAGACTTTACAGCGCAGACAACGATATCACCGATATTGGCTGTCTTACGCTTACTGCCGCCTAAGCAGCGGATGACCAGCAGTTCCTTGGCACCGGTGTTGTCAGCGACTCTCAATCTTGTTTCATTTTGAATCATTGCTCATTTCCTCCCTGTGCTTACAGAATAACTGCCTTTTCAACGATCTTGACCAGACGGAAATGCTTGTCCTTGGACAGAGGTCTTGTCTCCATGACCTCAACTACATCACCGATCTTGGCCTCGTTGTTTTCATCATGTGCCTTGAATTTTTTCGTGTACTTAACACGTCTTCCGTATAAAGGATGGCTCTTTGTGGTTTCGATCTCAACAACGATCGTCTTATCCATCTTATCGGATACGACAGTACCACGGAGTACCTTACGGCTGTTTCTTTCTTCCATCAGTATGCCCTCCTTTACTCACTCTTTGCCGCACGTTCTGTCAGAACTGTATAGATGCGGGCAATCGTCTTACGAACTTCTTTCATATGTGCAGGATTCTCAAGACCGCCTGTTGCCTGCTGGAAACGCAGACTGTAGAGTTCTTCCTTCAGTGCAACGATCTCTTTGTTGAGTTCTTCATTGCTCAGATCTCTGATTTCCTTAACATTCATGTCTACTTTTCCTCCTTCTTAACGAAGCGGGTCTTGACGCAGAGCTTGTGAGACGCAAGTCTCAGAGCTTCACGTGCAACTTCCTCAGTAACCCCGTCGATCTCGAACAGGATACGACCGGGCTGAACAACTGCTACCCAGCTGTCCGGAGCACCTTTACCGCTACCCATACGAACTTCGAGAGGCTTCTTCGTCTTCGCGAGATGCGGGAATATTTTGATCCAGACTTTACCGCCACGGTCCATGTAACGTGTCATGGCAACACGGGCTGCCTCGATCTGATTGCTTGTGACATAAGCACCCTCGTCAGCTGCGATACCGAACTTGCCGAAAGCCAGCTCACGGCCGCCCTTGGCACGTCCCTCATAGCTCAGACGATGAGGTCTTCTGTATTTTGTTCTCTTAGGCATCAACATGATTAGTCATTCCCTCCCTGTGCTTCTTTGCGGGCGGTATCCTGTGCTGCCTCTACCGGAGCTGCATTTTCAGCACCCTGACGATTCGGACGGCTGCGGCGGTCATTCCGTCTGTTGCCCCGTCTGTTATCTCTGCCGCTGCGGGCAGGTGCCTCAGGTTCCTTAACCATCTGTCCGGGCAGTACCTCACCGCGGCAGATCCATACTTTAACACCGAGTTTACCGTATGTTGTATGAGCTTCATCCCATGCATAATCGATATCACTTCTCAGTGTATGCAGAGGAACGACACCCTGTGAATAACCTTCACTTCTGGCAATTTCAGCACCGCCGAGACGTCCTGCAGCCAGTGTTCTGATGCCCTTGGCACCGGAACGCATTGTCTGCTGGATCGCCTTCTTCTGTGCGATACGGAAGGACTGACGGGCTTCCAGCTGCTCACAGATCTTTCTGGCTACGAGTGTAGCATCGAGATCAGGATTAGCAATCTGGATAACATCGATCTTGATGTTCTTGCCGCCTGTCAGCTTGGACAGCTTTGTACGGAGTTCACCGACTCTGTCCTTGCCTTCCTCGCCCTTGCCTACCATGGCACCCGGGCGGGCACAGCGAATGATGATCTTGCAGTCCTGCTTTGAGGTTCTTTCGATCTCAATGCGGGATACATACGCATCTTTCAGTTCCTTATCCAGGAATTTACGGATCTTAACATCTTCGTTCAGAAGATCACCGTAATCAGCCTTGTCAGCATACCATCTGGACTCCCAGTCACGGATGACACCGACACGCATTCCGATAGGGCTAACTTTCTGTCCCATACTTGATCTTCCTCCCTTATCTTTCTGCCACAACAACTGTGATGTGGCTTGTTCTCTTGAGAATCTGTGAAGCACTTCCCTTAGCTCTGGGCATCCAGCGCTTCAGGACGATTCCCTCGTCAGCGTAGCAGCTCTTTACATATAATTTAGAGCTGTCCATCTGGTGATTATGCGTTGCGTTAGCCGCTGCACTCTTGACGACCTTGGCTACTGCGTCAGCTGCGGAATTCGGCAGGAACTGCAGAATTGCCAGAGCATCTTCAACATCTTTGCCGCGGATCTGATCAAGAACCAGGCGGGTCTTACGCGGAGTACAGCGAACTGTCTTTGCGGTTGCCTTTACATCCATGCTCATTGTCCTCCTTACGCTTTCTTATCCCCTGTAGGGAATACTACAGCTTTCTGACCGCCGCCGACGACCTTGTTGTCGCCGTGACCGCCGAATCTGCGGGTGAATACAAACTCACCGAGCTTATGGCCGACCATATCTTCTGTAACATATACAGGGATATGTTCCTTGCCGTTATGAACCGCGAATGTATGTTCTACAAAGCTGGGATAAATGACTGAACGGCGTGACCATGTCTTGATGATTTCTCTCTTGTTAGCTGCGTTCAGTGCTTCGACCTTTTTCATCAGATGCTCATCACAGAACGGGCCTTTTTTAACGCTTCTTGACATCTCTATCTCTCTCCTTTCAGTTATTTACCGTTTCTTCTCGTCATAATCAGTGCATCAGATGCCTTCTTATGTTTACGAGTCTTAACACCCATAGCCTTCTTGCCCCAAGGTGTCATAGGGGACTTACGGCCGATCGGGGTTCTGCCTTCACCACCACCATGAGGGTGATCTACAGGGTTCATCGCTGAACCACGAACTGTAGGACGGATACCTTTCCATCTGTTTCTGCCTGCTTTACCGATGCTGACCAGGTTGTAATCTTCGTTGCCTACAACACCGATCGTAGCACGGCACTCGCTGCGGACCTTGCGGACTTCACCGCTGGCCAGACGCAGAGTTGCGTACGGACCGTCGAAACCGAGGATCTGTGCGCTGCAGCCGGCAGCTCTTGCCATCTGACCGCCCTTGCCGGGAGTCAGTTCAACACAGTGTACGAATGTACCTTCAGGGATGTTTCTCAGCTCCATGGCATTGCCGACTTTGATGTCTGCTGCCTTGCCGCTGACGACGCGGGCACCAACTTCCAGCTTCTGCGGAGCGATGATGTATCTCTTTTCGCCGTCCACATAGTTGATCAGTGCGATGTTAGCGTTACGGTTGGGATCGTATTCGATCGCTGCTACGATACCCTCGATATCATCCTTGTTTCTCTTGAAATCGATGATACGGTACTTCTGTTTGTGACCGCCGCCCTGATGACGTGTAGTCACACGGCCGGTGTTTCCGCGGCCGCCCTTGCTGTTCTTTGCGACGAGCAGACTCTTTTCAGGAGTGGACTTGGTAATACGGTCATTGCTTAATGTGCTCATATTACGACGTCCGTTTGTCGTCGGCTTGTACTTAATGACTGTCATTTCTTTCTTTCCTTTCGCAATTTATCCGGAGATAGCGGGTTCCTCCGATAGTTTGACGCTTATTCGTCGAACAGGTTGATATTCTGTCCTTCCGGCAGTGTGACAACAGCCTTTCTGACTGCGTTTGTCTTGCCGACATAGCGTCCCATTCTCTTCTCTTTGGGATGAACGTTGAGAATGTTTACCTTTTCCGGCTTGATGCCGTAGATCTCTTCAATTGCCAGAGCAACCGAAGTTTTATTCGCACCCTTCTTTACCTCAAACGCGATCTTGTTTTCTTCAGCATTCTGCTTACTTGTCTTTTCGGTAATGATCGGGCGGATAACGATATCACGTGCACTCATTATGCAAATACCTCCCCGGCCTTAACAGCAGCTGCTTCCGTGAATACGATCTTGTCAGCGTTGACGATGTCATAGACATTCAGTTCTTCAACAGTGACCAGATATGCATTCGGAATGTTGCGTAATGACAGATATGCGTTGTCGAAGTCTTCTGCGATATCAGCAACGAACAGTGTCTTGCGGTCAAAGCCAAACGCTTCCATGAGCTGTGCAGCTCTCTTTGTCTTGATCTCTTCAAAGCCGAGATTCTCGATAACGGTCATCGCTGCACCCTGTGCCTTTTCGCTCAGAGCACTGCGCATTGCCAGACGGCGTACCTTGCGGTTCAGCTTCACGCTGTACTTGCGGGGATGAGGTCCGAATGCGATCGCACCGCCTCTCCACTGTGTAGCACGTGTAGAACCCTGACGGGCACGGCCTGTGCCTTTCTGACGGAAAGGCTTCTTACCTGTACCGGAAACATAAGCCCTTGTCAGCGTGTTGTGCGTTCCCTGTCTTCTGCCGGCTAAGTAAGCGAGAACAGAGTCATAGATCGCCTGCTGATTCGGTTCGATTCCGAATACTTCATCAGAAATTTCCAGGCTCTTGACAGCCTTAGCTTCCTGATTGAATACATCTACCTGAGACATTGTTTACCTCCTTACTCGGCTTCAGCTGCCGCAGCAGCGTTGGAAACCAGTTCTTCAACTTTAACTTTCTTTACGGGTTTGACCGTTGTCTTGATCTCCACAAGACCCTTGCGAGGTCCGGGCACGTTGCCCTTGATCAGGATGTAGCCCTCTTCGGCATTGACCTTGACCACTGTCAGGTTCTGGTTGGTTGTGCGGTAACCGCCGTCCTGACCCGGCATCGGTGTGTTCTTCTCGATACGGCCGTTGTTACGTCCGGTCGTTGCCAGAGAACCGATATGTCTT